>NZ_NDHW01000254.1 GCF_002251945.1 Pseudanabaena sp. SR411 | reverse complement strand
TCGTCTTCTTTTTTTTAGGTAACAGAGGTTCTATAATCTCCCACTCTTGATCGCTTAGGCTGCTGCTATATCCCATGTTTGACTCCTTTTTCTACTCTTCCTAAGATACCAAATGGGTTCTATACGCTTGTTAGATTTACAAACGGCTTTGAAATTACCAATAGTGGAGATTTGGTTGGGTTTACTTTTGGGTGATTTCAAACTTGAGCAACGGGGAGAATTTTATAATGCAAGCGAGATTTGGATTGCTTAGTGAAGAAAAAAGAGTTGCAACGCTTCGCCTCGCAACTCTTTTTTCTTTTTTGTTTAGCTTTACACCAAGCTGATGTTAAATTATTGGCATACTTCCAATCATTTCAGAGGTTAAAAGTATTTGTGACTAAAACTATAGCTATTTTTAATCAAGCTGGTGGCGTGGGGAAAACTACGCTTACCCATAACTTAGGCTACCAAATAGCTAGACGCGATCACCGAGTTTTGTTGGTGGATATGGACCCACAGTCGTCTCTCACTAAGTTTGTTGGGCTACTACCTTCTGAGTTAACCAAGACAGTTGCTAATGCAATTATTGACGAAGAAGCACTACCAATTCACAAAGATTTATTAGGGATGGATTTTGTCCCTGCTAATCGTTTTTTAAGTGCTACAGAGATGCAATTAGTCAGCGCTTCTCTACGCGATTTTCGGCTAAAAGATGCTTTGGAATTGGTGCAGAAGCAGTACGATTATATTCTGCTCGATTGTCCGCCAAGTTTAGGGCTGCTAAGTTATATTTCATTAGTTGCCGCGACCCATGTTCTCGTTCCTGTAGAAACTCATCTCAAAGCGTTTGAGGGAACCGATGAGTTATTGCAGACACTCACCTATGTAAAAAGCAAACCTAATAAACAATTACAAGTGATTGGGTTTGTACCAACTCGCTACGATGGTCGCAACTCCGCAGACATTCGTACCCTTGAGGCAATGAATGAGCAACTCTCTGCATGGGGTAAAGTGTTTGAGGCGATTCCCCGTGCTACAGCATTCGTTGATGCTAGTGAAGAGAGATTGCCTCTAGCAGCTTTACAAGCTAAGCATCCTGCTGTAAAGATTATGAACAAAATTATCGATCATATTGAGAAACTGGCATGACCCGTAAAACAACAAAGCCTTTTAGCGGACGCATCACTGCTCCTAGCGCTCCTTGGCTTGCACCTGAAGTTGATGAATCTCCTGAGCCTAGCGATCACCCTAAGGCTGAGGTTGAAATTCAAATTACTGATATTCATCTACCACCAAAGCAACCTCGCCGCTATTTTGATGCAGAGGCATTGCAAACCTTAGCTACATCGATCGCACAGCATGGAGTTTTACAACCTCTACTAGTGCGTCCTCGTTCGGCGGGTGGCTATGAACTGGTTGCGGGTGAGCGTCGTTATCGGGCGGCTCAGCTATCAGGTTTAAAAGCTGTTCCTGTAATTGTGCGGGAGCTAGATAATAATGAGGCTTGGCAAATTGCGCTGGTCGAGAATCTCCAGAGAGAAGACCTCAACCCCATTGAAGAAACGGAGGGGATTCTCGATCTTTTAGCTCTTGAGCTTGCGCGTCCCATAGATGAGATCCCTAATTTACTGCGTCAATTGTTTAATCAGAATAACCGTAGCAAGAGAGATTTTAGTGATTCCAATAATCTTGATGAGGTTGATAATAACGTTATTATCAATGGCAAGGACGATCTAGCTAAGACTGATAATAACGTTATTATCAGTGGTGAAGATAATAATAACGAGCTTGGCAATGGAATCCTAATCCAGCAAATCGAACGAATTTTTGAACAATTAGGGCGGATGAGTTGGCAGTCGTTTGTGACGAATCGGTTGCCTTTGCTGAAGCTTTCGGAGATTGTGGTTCAGGCTTTGCGTGAGGGGAAGATTGAATATACTAAGGCAAAGTTGATTGCTGGTGTTAAGGATGCGGTACTTCAAAAGCAGTTATTAGATGAGGCGATCGCTGATGGTTTATCTTTAAATGAAATCAAGAGCAGGATCAAGGAAAGCTCTCAAAAATCTCTAGCTAATGAGCCAACGGATCTACGTTCTCGGTTTGAGTCTACTTTCAAGGCGGCAAAGTCTTCGCCTGTTTGGAAGGATGAGAAAAAGCAAAAGAAGTTGGAGGCTTTGTTAAAGCAGTTGGAAGCTTTGATTGGTTAATAGGAGGGATGGCGATCGCTTCAAACATCAACAGTTGAGTAAGGTAGGAATTGGCGATCGCCTTTTGTCATCATCAAGCGCGATCGGTAAATATGCCTTAGTATTCACGAATGATAAATACTGGTGTACTGGACTTGGGTTGATTTTGCTTTTGGATGCGAATTAGGCGATCGCTAAGTTCTGTTGTCTGAGATTGTAAAAAGTCATTGATAAATTTGGCTTGTCCTTGATAGTCGCGATCATCTTTACAAATAATGATGCCACTATGATTCATACCACTACGATGTAAATCGATAAAATCGTCACGATTAAAGGTTATTAGAATTCGATTTTGATTTGCGGCAAATTTTAGAACTTCAGGATCGGGAATACCTTGATTTGCTTGTTCTGCTTCGTAGGAGGTGAGTACATCATGACCGTAGTCGCGCAGGATTTGCACAATGTCAATCGCAAAGTTTTCGTTGGAATAAAATCTAGCCAATGATCGCTTCCTCTTGTTCGTATTGGTGAGAGATAATCGCGCGATCGATTTCTTCTTGATGTGCAGTGTAATAGAATCGGGCGTTGCTCAAGTCGTCTGTGGTTAATGATGGGAAGTTGCGTAAAAGCTCTGGTGTATCGGCTCCTTGTTGTTGGAGGGAGATGATTGTCCAAACGGGGATGCGGGTATTACGGATTCTTGCATGACCTCCACATACGCCGATGGTTTTCTGGATTGCGCGAGATTTTAGTTTTTCTTGCAATAGGGCATATTCATCTGGAGCAAGGGATTCGATGACTTGGGCTAATGATTCTACTAGTTTTGTATTCATAGTTTTGAATCTATACTCTCAGGTTGATCTCATGTGTTAGTTTAGCTGATGATCGCCTTTTGCCCTCATCAAGCGCGATCGCTAACAGAGCCTTGTAGACAAAAATAATCGCGGTAAAAGTCTTAAGGGAGTAAGGTAGAGATGAAGTTTACCCATACTATTTGTTGATCAAGCTATAATCAATTCTAAATCAAGCTATTTCAATTTATGGAAGTCAGTTCTGAACGAACACAAGAGTTAATCCAGCATCCTCAAGAAAATCTTTTTGTAGAGATGAAAGCATGGATTGATCCCGATCAACCTGATGGGATTGCAAAAATTATCAAAACCGCTCTTGCTATGCGTAATAACAATGGTGGTTACATGGTGATTGGCTTTGACGACAAAACTTTAGAGCCAATTCTTGATAATGCGCCAAGCAATGTGAGACAAATGTTTAATATTGACAAAATTCAAGGAGCAATATCTAAGCACTCTTCTGAGCTTTTTGAAATCAATATAGATTTCCCACAACGTGATGGTCAAGAGTTTCCAGTAATCGTTATTCCTACTGGTGTTAAAACTCCTGTAGTTGCAAAATCAGATCTTTTTTCTAAAGATAAAGATAAGCAAAGTAAACCATTAATCCGAGAAGATACCGTCTATGTGCGATCACTGTCTTCCAACAATACTCCAAGCACAACACAGGCAAAATCGAAAGATTGGTCTAGTCTTATGGAAATTTGTTTTGATAATCGTGAAGCAGATATTGGTCGTTTCATAAGAAGACATCTTAATGGGATAAGTTCAGATCAAGTAAATGTTTTCGCTACTGCTATTGCTGGAAATATTAAACCTGAAATATCTAATGAGAATTTACTGAGAGAGTATCTTCAAGAGAGTGAACAACGCTATGGAGAGACACTAAAGGAGAGACAAGTTGGCAACATACCAGAACATGGCTCTTGGGAAGTGGGCTTAATTGTGTTAGGAGATATACCAACGCAGCATACTACTACACAAAATTTTCTTAATCTGTTGAGTTCCAATAATCCTGACTATACAGGTTGGCCAGTATGGTTAGATAGCCGTTCATTTGCTGACGATGATCATCATCCTCGTGTAGTCAAAGGAGTTTGGGAAGCACTACTAATAACCTTAAACTCTGGCTGGTCAAATCATATTGATTTTATGAGGTTTGACCCTAAAGGCAAGTTCTTTCTTATAAGAGCGCTTGAGGATGATATAGGCAGAAATCCACCTCAAGCACTTACAGTTTTAGACTTTAGTTTAGCTATCATAAGAACAGTTGAAGCTATTGCAGTTGGTATAGCTTTTGCAAAATCGATGGGATATTCCTCAGATACAACTACTCTTGCGTTTGCTTTTAAATGGACTAAATTGAAAAATCGAAAGCTTAGTTCTTGGGCTAGTAATAATCTGTTACGAGATATACCCAACCGTTATTTTGCTACTGATTCTGAAATTGTTGCTTTTATTGATATACCTTTAGAAACACCTTTATCAGCATTATCACAGTATGTACATCAAGTCACACGTCCTTTATTTGAAGCATTTAATGGTTATACGGTGAGTAATGATACAGTTGAAGATATAACACGAAGTTTAATAGAACGAAAGCGATAGAACCTGTTTTGCGTATGTGAAATTTTGCAAAAAGGAACTGAGATATAGAGAAGAAAATTTTAATGACCATCTGGATTGATGACCATTTATCAACAGCAATCCTTACAGGCGAATCATTAGTAGAAATTAGCGAAAATTAAATCTAACGTTATTGAGAAAAATATGGCTGAAATAGTTACTTTACAAATACCAGAAGCATTGTACCAACACCTAGCGATCGCGGCTGGAGCTACCAAGCGATCGCTAGAAGATGTAATTTTACAAGCCTTGCAAATTGGCAGTCCACCCACATGGAAGACGTACCCGAAGAATTTCAAACCGACCTTGCCAGCTTAGATCGACTTGACGACGATTCACTATGGCAAATTGCTCGTAGCCAAAAAACTCAATTAGAAATGGAACGCTACGAATCCCTATTATCAAAACAACAAAATACAGCCCTTACTGATACTGAAAGACTCGAATTAGATAACCTGCATAAAGATAGCGATCGCTTTATGTTACGCAAATCCCAAGCCGCCGCAATCCTAAAATGGCGCGGACATAACGTTTCCAGACTAGCAGGGTAGATTTTGTGTCAGGCTATATTTCCCGAAATCTGCGATCGCAAGGAGAAATTTTTATTAGAACTTGGTGCAGGATTTACCGTTATCGCAAGATAAAAACGTATCCAAATCCATAATGATGATTTTTATTTGATTACAAGTTTGTTTAACAAAGTTATATAATTTTGTTAACTATAATCACATATTTGATGGTTAACCAAATGATGGAGCCTTTTGAATTTCAATTAATAATGTTTCAAAAAGGTGCTGAAGAGTTAGAGAAAAAAATTGCAAATCTTACATCTAATCTTATCCAGATAAAAACTGCTGCAATTGGAATTTGGACAGCCATTATAGGATGGTCTTTCTCAATCAAGCTATATCCAGTTATACTGGTTAGTTACATTGTGATTATTAGCTTCTGGTTTTTAGAAGCTTTGTATTGGAGGGTTCAGTATTTCTGCATGAAAAAAGCTTCTGTCCTTACAGAATATTTAAACAATCAAGAATTAATAAAAAATAGCTTTAAAAGTCAATCAATTCCAGATGGATTAGTTTATCCACTTTACCCTTCAAGAGGTGAGACACAAATTCCTATCGTCAAAGCTTTATTCGCACCGTCAATTTATATATTTTATGGACTTTTACTAGTTACAACAACAGTAATTTTGATAATTACAATTAGTATTAGTTAGATATACATTCAATATTTAAATAAAAAGCGATCGCCTATCAATTAAAAAATCAATAAGCGATCGCCTCAGCTCGTCGTCGATTACCTTCATCAGAACAGGATTGATATTTTTTTTGTGATCGCTAGATATAAAAAATTAGAGATCGTATTAAAAATATAGCTGAACAAGTTGTTTTACAAATAGCAAAAGCATTGTAGCAACGCCTAGCGATCACCAAAGTTTAAATATTATCCCGTACAAAGGATAAACTTGATTTTATAGCCTACAAAGGATAAACTTAGTTTTATACCCTAAAAAGGATAAAAGCATCAGACTATGCTAATCCACTCCTCCAAAGAACTAGCTGAATATCTACGCGATCGCCGCAAAAGACAAAAATTAAGCCAAGCCGAAATAGGCGATCGGGTAGGGCTCAAACAAGCCACTATCTCCGCCTTTGAAAACAACCCCGAAGGCACAAAATTAGAAACTCTATTTAAACTATTCTCCGCCCTAGATCTAGAAATACAGATTATTCCCAAGGAAGAAGCTCGTAAGCTTAAACAAGGATGGAAAGAAGAATGGTAAGAACAAGGCGCATTAATAGCCTCAATATCCTCATGAATGGCTATCTAGTTGGCACTTGGCAAAACTTACCCAGTGGCGCGATGAACTTTCAGTATGATGAAGAATGGCTAGAAACTGACGGAGCGCGTCCCATCTCTTTATCAATGCCCTTACGCAGACAGCCATATGAAGGAGATCTTGTCTATAACTTTTTCGATAACTTGCTACCAGATAGTCGAGAAATTCGAGCAAGAATTCAAAAACGCTTTAGCATCTCCACCTCACAGCCATTCGACCTATTAACAGCGATCGGAGCCGACTGCGTTGGAGCGATCCAAATTTGTCAGGAAGGCACTCCCCAAACTATAGAGACAACTCAAGCACAGCCAATGTCAACGGATGAAGTTGCCAGATATTTGAAAGAATATAAAGCAACTCCTATAGGCATAAACAAAAACAACAACGATTTCCGTATATCGATCGCAGGCGCTCAAGAGAAAACTGCCTTACTTTGGCATCAAGGAAAATGGTGTCGTCCCATCGGCACTACGCCCACCAGTCATATCTTCAAGTTTTCTATTGGCATAATTCCTAATGACAATCTAAACATGAGTGATAGCTGCGAGAATGAATGGCTATGTCTCCAAATCACCAAAGCATTTGGATTACCCACAGCCGAAGCTCAAGTCCAACATTTCGATGATGTCAAAGTATTAGTTGTAGAGCGCTTCGATCGCCGATGGTCTCAAGATCGACGATGGTTGATCAGGCTTCCTCAAGAGGATATGTGCCAAGCATTAGGAATGTCGCCAAACTTGAAATATCAAAATCAAGGCGGAGCAGGAATCAGTGAAATCATGAAAATATTACTCGGTTCCGAAGATGCTAATGGCGATCATGAGAAATTTTTTCGCAGTCAAATTCTATTTTGGCTATTAGCCGCCACAGATGGACATAGTAAGAACTTCAGTATTTACATTAAGCAAGGCGGCAGCTACAGATTAACGCCTCTATATGATGTAATTTCCGTGTATCCATTCATCAAAAACAAGTCTCTATCTAAGCGTAACGTCAAGATGTCCATGTCACTTAGAGGAGAGAAGACCAACTATTACAATTGGAACTCAATTCAACCAAGGCATTTTATCTCGACAGCAAAGGCAGTTAATTTTTCAGAAGCAAAGGCAAGCGTAATTCTAGAGGAGATGCTGACAAAAGTTGGTGATGTAGTCGCTCAGGTAAATACAGTCCTACCAGAGGACTTTCCTACTCATGTCAGTCAGCCAATTTTGGATGGGATGCTATCTTTAGCCAAGCGATCGCTAAACAATCGCGCACAATGGATTTACCAACCTTAAATTATCCATGAACCTATTCGAGAACCATCGCCAACAAATCACCGCATCAGAAGCACCCCTCGCCGATCGCCTACGTCCGCGCCACCTCGATGAATTCATCGGACAAGAACATATCCTCGGACAAGGAAGACTACTCCGCCGCGCCATACAAGCAGATCGTCTATCATCCCTCATCTTTTATGGTCCCCCTGGCACAGGCAAAACCACCCTAGCAAGGATTATCGCCAACACCACCAACGCTCACTTCATCGCCATCAATGCCGTCCTCGCAGGTGTAAAAGAAATCAGAGAAGCGATCGAAACCGCCCAAACCCAACGTGGCTATCACAATCAACGCACGATCCTCTTTGTCGATGAAGTGCATCGCTTCAACAAATCCCAACAGGATGCATTACTGCCTTGGGTAGAAAATGGCACGATCATTCTCATCGGTGCAACTACCGAGAATCCATTCTTTGAAGTAAATAAAGCATTAGTCAGCCGATCGCGATTATTCCAATTAAAGCCATTAACCGAAGCGGATTTGCGGCGCGTATTAGAGCAAGCAATTAGCGATCGCCAAAGAGGTTATGGCAACCTCAAAGTAAATGTTACTGAAGAAGCGATCGCCCATTTAGCCAATGTCGCCAATGGTGATGCAAGGTCATTGCTAAATGCATTGGAACTAGCAGTCGAAACAACAGATCCAGATCAAGATGGCGCGATCGCCATTACTTTAGCCGTAGCCGAAGAATCAATTCAACAAAGAGCCGTTCTCTACGACAAAGAAGGTGATGCTCACTTTGATACGATTAGCGCTTTCATCAAGAGTGTGCGCGGTTCCGATCCTGATGCTGCGCTCTATTGGTTAGCCAAAATGGTTTATGCGGGAGAAGATCCGCGTTTTATTTTGCGCCGATTACTAATTTTAGCGAGCGAAGATATCGGACTTGCTGACCCGCAAGCAGTGGTGGTGGTGAATGCTTGTGCTGAAGCCTTTGACCGCATTGGTTTACCCGAAGGGCGCTATCATTTAGCCCAAGCCACACTCTATCTTGCCAATGCTCCCAAATCCAATAGTCTCATGGGCTTCTTTGATGCGATCGCCGCCGTTGAGCAGGAACGTCAATCCGATGTTCCCAATCCTCTCAAAGATAGTAGTCGTGATAAAAAAGGATTCGGTCATGGTGCTGGCTATCTCTATCCCCACGCCTATCGCGACCATTGGATCGAGCAGCAATATTTACCCAGCAGTTTGCAAGGACAGGTATTTTATCAACCATCAGATCAAGGTGCAGAAGCTGCAATTAAATTACAAGTAGAACGTCGCCGTGAAGCTCAATTAGCCGCAATGGTAAGCGGTGTAGTTGTAGAATTGCCTGAAATACTTACCTTTAGTCCCACGGATACTAAAAGCGATCGCTGGTTACAACGCACCATCGGACAGGCAGGTGAGAGATTAGCAACAATACGCGATCGCCTATTCTCCAAGTTATCGCTACAACGTCATGATGTAGTTCTCAACTTAAATGCCGCCACAGGATTATTAACTTGGGAAGCATTGCGATCGGTTCCAGAAGGTGGAGTCTATGCAATAACTTATCAAAAATCAGAAGCGATCGCTTTGCAAGAACAAGCAGCAAGCTTACCAGAACTGTTACGCCCAATTGTTATGCATGGTTCTTTCATAGAACTTCCTGAAGCGATCGCCTCTATGAAGTTTGAAGCGATTATTGGCTATAACGCACTAATACGTGAACCAGACAAATTAGCTTGCATTCAGCAATTAGCCAATCTCTTACAACCTCATGGCAAAATCGCTCTCTATGAATCAATTCCCAAACACACGCAGCGAATTTATAAGTTAATAAATTTACCCGATACATTTGGCGATCGCTGGATGCAAGCAGAAGAAGCAATCTATGCCAATCCTGATGACTCGATGACAAATTGGGATATTGATGATTTGCGATCGGCTTTTGAGAAAGTAGGTTTAACTGTTGAAATAGAAGTAGAACGCATTACTACACCCATGCAAATTTCTACGGCTTTATTAAACCGATGGTTTAGCAAGTCTCAGACAAAGCCATCCTATGCCAGCCATCTAGCTAAGTTTCTCACCGATGATGAAAGTGCGATCGCGAAACAATTGCTGACCAACAAACTATTGAATAAAACCGTAGATTGGACAAGTTCAGCAGCAATAATTACTCATTAACCGCCAAGACAGCCAAAGTTGAGAACAACTTATGACGAGCCTGAACCGAAAGCTTAGCCAGAACATAACCATGCAAATAGTTGGGAATATGTTCAGCAAAGAACTCAAATATGCCAGCCAAAGTATCTTTTAGTGGTATCT
>NZ_NDHW01000253.1 GCF_002251945.1 Pseudanabaena sp. SR411 | reverse complement strand
GCCTATGTGAAGGGCATAAAACTTCTACCAGAAGACTTGAAACAGTATTTTCCATTTTGGCAACGTTCTGATACTTTACCCAAATGGGATATAACCATTGTTCCTAATTGATTGGTATCTTATTTCCTCGCAAGTCCCTAATCTAATAAATTTTTACCAATGGCAAAACTAGAGCGTTTAATTATGCTGGCAGAAGATGAGTTGGTGCAATACAGCACAAACGCCCGCAAAATCGAAAAACTACGCCAAAAAATCGGCTTATCCCTCAATAGGGCTGAACAAAAACAGGCAAAAGCTGAGTTACTCGCAGTCATGCCCACCGACGACATTAGCAAAATTGTAGAAAAAAATTGTCAATCCGTATCTCTGCCTTTTTGGGGTATTGCAGGGCTAGGTTTGTTGCTAGGTATATCAATGGAACAGCCTTTAGATTTTATTGCAACTGTTATTGGCACTGGAGCAGCGATCGCCTTACAAAAATGGGGATGGAAACTTCAGGCTAAACGTCTAGTCCTCCAAACCCTAGAAGATATTGAAGAACGTTCTCAACGCTAATAAAAAGAATTGCGGCACTTCGTACCTTAATTCTTCTATATTTAGAGACTGTGTAAACAACACGGTCTTTAAATATATTTATAGTCAATGCTGCAAGTCGCTCTCATCTATCCCGAAATTCCGCCTAATACTGGCAATATTGCCCGCACCTGTGCTGCTACAAATACACATTTGCATCTAGTTGAGCCTCTGGGCTTTGAAATTAGCGATCGACAACTCAAGCGGGCAGGCATAGACTATTGGGAATATGTAAATGTAACTGTGCATCCCAATATTGAATCCTTACGCGAAGCATCCAATGGAGCAAGGTGGATTTGCTTTAGTGCGCGTGGAGCAAAACATTTTCGAGAATTTCAATACCAAGATGGTGACTGGCTATTATTTGGCAGTGAATCCAGTGGCTTACCTTCAGAAGTACTTGCTAATAATCCTGCGGTTTATATCCCTATGGAACATCCTAATGTTAGGAGTCTTAACCTCTCTGTGAGTGCTGCCCTAGGCTTATTTGAAGCCAGACGACAATTAGGAATGTAAAAGAAGAGGGGCATTGTCCCTCTTCTTTTACATCAATGTACCGATTAAATAAACTAAGAGATTTTTTGAAAGTGTTGCGAAACAACACTTTCAAAAAATCTCTTAGTTTGGGTTTGAGCGCAAAGCGTTGTAAGTTTTAAGTAACTAGTGCGTCGTAGGTGGCTTTGAATCCTGCTTGTTGTAGAGCTTTAACAGCAGTTTCTTCATCTTCGACCCAAAACTGATTGCCTAGTCGAACTAACTTTGGCATATATTCGATCGCCGCAATTACAGGGATTTTGCCAGAGTTATCAGGTTCGTTTCTGCCATAGCTAGAATTGCCATAACCAGAATTGCCTTGATTGGAATTACTATAATTAGGATTAGGATTTAAGGCGGTTTTAAGTTGTTGCAAGACTTGCCGATCGCTTGCCTGTTCGCGAGTAAGTTCGACCCGCACCATCCTCACGGACTCAATTGGCTGCATATTATCGATGATTAATTGTGTCTGCTCATCACGGCGATCAATCTTTCCCCACACCATCAAACGTTTATCTTTTTCGAGAAGATGCTTCACTTTATCAAAGGTTTTCGGGAAAACGACGGCTTCAGTGCTGCCAGTCAGATCTTCTAGTTGCAAAATAGCCATGCGATCGCCTTTTTTGGTGACAACTTCTTTGATATCCAGAATTAAGGCGATCGCGGTCACGATTTTGGTTTCTGATGAATCGGGAATATCACAGAGATTGATCGGAGCCATTAATTTTGCAGAACGGCTGACCACACTGAGGGGGTGATCGGAAATATAGAAACCTAACAATTCCTTCTCCATCCTCAGCTTTTCTTGGGATGAATAGTCTTGAACGCGAGTTGTGGTTGGCGCGGTATCAAAGGTTTTTGTCTGGCTACTTTCACCAAAAAAATCAAAAATATTGCCTTGTCCAGACGCTTGTTCCTTAGCACGTCGCGAAGCCCATTCCATGGTGATATCCAGATCATTCATCAACTGATGACGATTTGGCTCTAGTAAATCTAAAGCCCCAGTTTGAATTAATGCTTCTAAGGCTTTTTTGTTTAGAGATCGCGAATCGAGGCGACTACATAAATCCGCCAAAGATGTAAAAGCTCCATCTTGACGCGCCTGTAAAATTGAAGCGATCGGTCCTGCACCAAGATTTTTAATTGCGGCTAAGCCAAATAAAATTTGTTGTCCACGAGGAGTAAAGTCTTCCCCTGAACTATTTACATCAGGTGGCACAACGGGAATACCCATACTGCGACAGTTCGCAATATATCGCTGAACCTTGTCTTGGTCACCACTGACCGAAGACAACAAAGCCGCCATATATTCAACAGGATAATTCGCTTTAAGATATGCAGTTTGATAGGTTACATATCCATAGGCGACGCTATGGGATTTATTAAAACAGTTGGAGGCAATATAGCCATTGTCTAGTAAGAAATTGTGATCTTGCTCTAAGCCGATATCGAAAACACATTGTATGCCCAACGATTTACGACTGACGATTTTCATGCTTATTTCCTAAAATAAAAACCAATAAATTGTAAGCATCGCTCTGCGACGCTTACAATTTATTTAACAAAGAGGGTAAATAACCCACCGCTCTGCGGTGTGAGTATATTCTAGTAAAAATGAATTTGATAATACCCCGTCCGCTTGCGGCGGGGTGATTCATTGGTTTTTAAGGTTCAAATCCTTCTAATTCAGGAACTTCAGCTACTAAATGGACACCTTGGATATATAGTGAGCGACCATATTTACCAACGTTCTCTAGGCGTAATTTGCCGCCTTGCTTCTTAGCTTGCACTGCCATATCGATCGCTGCGCCTACGCCTCTACTGACGATCTTGGTCACTCCTTCAAAATCCAAAACGATCGCTGATAATTTGCGGTCAATAAATGGTTGCACGGCTTGTCTAAAATAGGGAACCGTGGTTACACTCAAAGCACCATTCAGTTTGAGAATAACTTGATCGCCATCAATTTGTTCGACGATCTTGAGTTCATCTTGTAAAAATGAGGAATGAGTCATGATTGGAGAATGGGTTTGGGGATAGACAGGAACTTACTCATACGGACTGTTGTACCTTGATTGGTAGATTCGATCTCGACCTTATCAACCAGCGCTTTGATCATATGTATACCAAATCCACCATTTTTGACACCAATCTCGGATATCAAATCAAAATCTGGTGGGGGTACACTATCAATATCAAAACCCGATCCACGATCGTGGACTTCTACAATTAGGCTGGTATGTGCCGCGAAAACTACAACTTCTACGTCAAGATCAGATGTACTGTAAAGAACCGCATTAACTAAAGCTTCCGTAAGAGCTTGTACGATATCTTGCACAGCATCAGGATCAAACCCCATTTTTGTAGCGAGTACTTCGACTGCTGCGATGGGAATGTCCTCGATTCCCTCAACGGGTGGAATTGAGATTCGCAGCTTTAAAGGCTTCTCACTCATGGGGAGTCATTCTGTAGCTTTGATTAGCTTTGCCAGATGTAATATACCACACGTTTTTAACCTATGTTTGCAAAACCAGTTAATTTTTGATAAAGCTTTTCAAAAAAGTATCACAATTTCCAAGTTTTTGATATCAGGTTTAATCGTGCTAAGTAAATATCAGAAGCTAGAACTTATAAGCTTTACAGAGCTTTTTCGTTAATTTCTATACTAGCTTATTGGAAATTGCGGCAGAGATTATAAATACAATATATTGTCACTATAAGCTTAAATTTACATTAGTAAATAAGCAATGAACGGAAAGATCTAGATTCAATTGAAGCTTGATTTGAGATTAGTAAGTACCATCAAAGCCTAATCATGATTGCCCCAACTTCTGATCACTTCGGCGATCGCCGCCATTGATGCTGAAGCAATAATTAGTAATACGCTGAGAGCATTTAATTCGGGCGTGACCCCCCCACTTCGTAGTGACGAGAAAATGGCGATCGGTAGTGTAGTTGAGCCAACGCCTGCGGTGAAATAAGCAATTACAAAGTCATCCATGCTGAGAATAAATGCGAGCAGACAGCCTGACACAATCCCTGGTAAAAGCTGGGGCAGTAATACTCGTAAGAAAGCTTGCACAGGAGTAGCGCCTAAATCAAGAGCCGCTTCTTCAAGTTTGGGATCGATCGTGGCAAGACGACTGGAAACGACTACGGCAACATAGGCTAAACAAAAAACGATATGGGCAATTACGATCGTGACTAAGCTAAGTGGTAATTTAATCGCTGCAAAAAATACGAGGGTAGCTACGGCGATTGCAATGTCAGGAATGATCAATGGCAAATAAGTAACACCACGATATAAACTCTTGCCTGGAAAATAATAGCGGGCTAACCCGACAGCCGTCAGCGTGCCTAATACGGCGGAGATCGATACCGCAGTTAGCGCCACACTGAGACTATTTTTTAAGGCTGCGAGCAAGGTTGGATTTTGAAGAAATTTGGCATACCACGCCCAAGTAAATCCCGTCCATTTCGATGGTGAAGGGGATTGATTAAAGCTAAAGATCGTGAGAACAGCGATCGGTAAGTACATATAAAAGAATGCAATTACCGTATACCAAGTTTGCCAACGCTTAACGGTAGGCACATTGATTTGACTAGCCATCACTTACCACCCTGCGATCGCCGTATTTAATTAGCAAAGCAATCACGATAGTTACGGCAAGAATTAACACCATACTCAGAGCCGAACCAAACCCTCGATTGCTACTTGCACCTAAAAATTGCAATTCAATAATTGAGGCGATCGTGCGACTACCAGGTCCACCTAATAGCTGCGGGTTAATGTAATCGCTAAAACTTGTAATTGATACCAGCGCCGATCCCGCAATAATCCCTGAGGAAACCTGTGGAACTGTAACCTGCCAGAAAGTTTGTTTGGCATTAGCCCCAAGGTCAGCCGCCGCCTCAAGTAGGCGTAAATCTAGACGTTCGAGCGAAGTATATAGAACTAAAACCATATAGGGCAGATAGGTGTAAATCATGCCAATAATTACTCCTTCAGCTTTGTTTAAAACATTGATCCCTGACAGCCCAATGAAGTTTAGAAAGGTATTTAAAACTCCTGTCGGGCGCAAAATTGTAATCCAAGCATAGGATCTCAATAAGGATGAAGTCCATAGGGGCAAGACAAATAGCAGTAGCAAAATGTTGCGCCAGCGCTTAGGAGCAATCACCGCCAGCCAGTAAGCGACAGGGAACCCTAAAAGCAGACAAAATCCCGTCGTGATCATTGCATAAAGCAGCGATCGCCATACGACGACTAGATAGATAAAGTTGCCACCAACGTACTCAAATACTCTTTGGTAGTTGTCTAGCCCAAACTCAGTTTTACCTAAAGGGACAAGGCTCTGAATTAAGATAAAAGCCGTTGGAATAATCAAAAATGCGATTAACCAAAAGCCACTGGGAAAAAGCAAGGCGACAGGCTCAAGCCATTTGAGGTGACGTACTGATTTCTGGCTAGGATCAGGGGTAATGTCTGAAGTGCTATTCACAGGCATATTTAGAAGTAAAGAACTCGTGAGTCAACACCTTGCGATCGCAGATAGCGAGATACTGCTTCTGCTGAATCGCGACTTTGGTAAGCACCTGCATGGATATATGTACCGCGCCCAGAATTAGAGAAAAAGGCGCTAGGAACATATTGACGCACTCGTGACAGTAAGAATTGATTGTTTGCAGTTGCAGGTATAGCGGCTACATAGCGGAATGCCGAATTTTGAGCGGCTTGAGGTAGCTGTGGTTCGTTACTATATCCAGTAGTGGTGGTATATGCACCACTACTATAAGCAGTATTGATTGGCTGAGATTGCACTGCGGAATAATTAGTAGCTGTAGAGATCGAGTTGTCGTAGGTGGTAGGGACTACCGTTGTAGCAGATGCCGCAGGAATAAATCCTGTCTGGGGCTGCACATAACCAGTAGTTTGGGTATAACCTGTTGCTTGCACAGTTGGTTGCACATATGAGGATGTTGATTGAGTGTAAGCAGTTGGTTGCACATAACCTGATTGCACGTAGCCTGTTTGTACAATTTGAGTCTGTGGTACAACTGTCTGAGTTACAACTTGGCGAGTCTCTGGGACTAGTACCTGTTGCCAACGGGGTACAAGCACCTGCTGGGTTTGTACTTGAGGGACGACAGTATTGGTTGTGATTTGCTGATATTGATTCTGGTTATAGGCGATCGCTTGTTGAGGTGCAGAGCTAAAAACTTGGGGTTGAGAGTCCACCTGAAAGCTTACTGGTTGAACAGTGGAACTTGGTTGAATGACAACCTGTTGGGGGCTAGGCAAGGAGACTACGGAAGAGGAAGAGGTTGAGGTTTCTGAGAAAGGAACTTGAACATTACTTTCCTTGCCACCTGAAGCTTTAAAATACTTTTGAGCTGACAGCCCCGATTGTTGCAAGGCGATCGCGAGGCTATCAGCACTAATTTCCGAGTTAAATGTACCTGCCTGAATTACAGGCTGATCGTTGATCTTGGTTGCAAAAGCAGTTGGGGAGACAGTGCGAACTCTCTGTAACGTTACAGCATCATTACCTGCAACAAAAATCACAAAACGTGCCGAGGCGGCTTGAGCAATCGTCAAAGATGCGATCGCCACAGAGCCGAGAATACTAAACCTTTTGACCCAATTCACAGCAGTACATCCTCACACTTGAATGTAATAACGGTTAAGTTTAACTCAACTAGAATAAAGGGATGATTTTTCTAGTCAAAATTATTTGGTTTATTTAAGCACTTAATTCATCAAAATATGACAGGCTGGAATAGATCACAACAATTATCAAGCAGATATCAATCAGACAAACCACAAGATATTTTTGGAAAGTGGTGCTTCGCACCACTTTCCAAAAATATCTTGGTTTGGGGTTGAGTGCTTTAGGATGGGCGGGCTAAGTAATGTTCGTTCTACATCTTTCTAAATCTATTTACAGAGTCTAAATAAAGTAAGCATATGGAAAAAATTAAAGCTGGTTTAAATATTGCAATTTTTATCTTTTTAGCAGGTTTTATCGGCTTAGAAGTCTGGACATTAGTATCACATCTCTTAAAGACATAAAGTAAATGCGGCAAAGCCCAGTAATAGAATGGCGGCGCTGCGCGCCGCCATTCTATTACTGGGCTTTGCCTTGTACTAATACAAGTGACTACAGCTATATTTTATGCCTTTGGTGGAATACTGCGGATTTCCGAATAAAACTTAGAAGATTGGACTCGGCGATCGCTAGCAAGATCACATTGCAACAAAGTTGCCACGCGAAATCTTAAGTTAGGATTTCCATACCAAATTCGCTCCTCGATCACATTTTGAGCAGTCACTGTATGAATTGTTAGAGCTTCATCTGCCCCAAGCTCATAGACACCCTTACCTTGTTTGGTCAAAATCAAGCCTTTTTGTGGTGAAGCGAGATCATAAGGGACAGGCACAACTAAGGCCTGTCCCTTATGCTTATTACTGCTTAGAGATTCTTCCTCCCATGACATCTTCATCGGATGCATGACAGTATTTGGATTAATGTCATATTTCTGGCAAATCGCAATCAAGTCTGGATCATCAAGACTTAAGGCGGTAATCTCAATCACAGAACGAGTATCATTACCATTTCCCTGACTAAATTGATGATCGCTGCGTTGCGATCGCCAACGACCGACAAAGAGTTCGAGAAATTGATGAATATCCATTAGTGAAAATAGTGAAAAATAAAGACAAGACTTAAGAGGGACAAACAAACTTTAGTTAGTTTTGACACAAATTTTATAGTAATTTGCAGTCAAAGCAAAGGGGGCGCTTAGCGCCCCCTTTGCTTTCTGGGTTTTAAAGAGTAAGAGGGTTTACACCTTGCCCTTTAAGTTGAGATTTAGCGACGAGGAACTAAACGTTCGTAGTCAAGGTTTTGAGCAGATATAGGGGTTGTGGTAGCAGGAGGAGCCGCAACGCTACGAGCCATATTCAAGAACAAAGCTGGATCGCCTGTCTTTGGCGCTCTGTCGGTAACCACATAGCTGCGGACAGTATTTTGCCAGATAAGTTGAGGGAAGCCCAACTGTGCGCGATGGTAAGCATCGTAGCGAGGAGACTTGAGATTGAAAGGCACTTCGCCAATTCTTTGGCTAGGTAGAACCCGACGACGTTGGTAAGGCAAGATGTCATCGCCGAAAGCTTCAAGATATTCATCGCTGTTGATTAGCGCATCAATGAAACCTTCAATACCTTTGGTTGCAACTACGATTGACCAAGCAATTTTTTCTTTTTCGCTGTAAACATCACGACCAAGAACACGTTGAACAGTTTGCTCTACAAAACGATAGTTGCTGTTTTTGTCATAAAAACTGCTTCTATAGGTCTTAGAAAGTACTAGTCCACGCACAAATTGTCTGACCGAGATATTTCCAGAACGCAATTGCGATTCTAGAGCAACTTCGCGATCGGTTGCAAAAGCATGGAAGAAAATTTGACGATAGGCGGCTTCAATCAGTTCACCTAGATCACCACTAGAAAGCAGGTTTGCAGTGTTATAAATGCGAGGTGTGCTGTCACTACCAACTGTATATCCAGCGACGCGAGAATTTTGCGATGCTGGAGCGTAATTCAACAAAGGAAGAGCCACGTTTAAATCTCCAAAATGTTATCGAAAAGTTATAAAAATACCTATTCCCAAACATACAATGAGTTTGGGGCTAAATAAGCTAAATATAATTACGAGAGGCTAATCTCTAGTCAATGATAGGATAGGCGAAATTAGCTAGTTCTAATTGCTTCACATAAGTTTACCTTTTAGAAAGTAGAGGATACCTTGTACTACCTCTTCCTAGCCCATAAATTAAGTTGTTGTAATGTTTTTTGATTATCGTAAGTTTGCCGATCGCTTTTGGACATGGCGAGGCTATGAGATTGGTTATTGCGCTGAGGGATTAGAGGATCAAGGATTAGAAAAAGATAAGCCTGCGATTGTCCTGATTCATGGGTTTGGCGCTTCGGTGGGGCATTGGCGCAAAAATGTGCCAGTTTTGGCGCAAAAATTTAGGGTTTATGCGATCGATTTAATAGGTTTTGGATCTTCGGCTCAGCCCAAACCGAGTGAGTTGCCCTATACCTTCGAGACTTGGGGGCATCAGGTTGCTGATTTTGTGCGTGAGGTGGTGGGTGATCGCGCCATATTGGTGGGTAATTCGATTGGCGCAGTGGTGGCTATGCAAGCGGCGATCTATGCCCCTGAACTGATCACCACAACAGTATTAATTAACTGTTCATTGCGACTATTACAAGAGCAAAATCAATTATCGATGCCTTGGTTTAAGCGCTTGAGCGTCAAGACTGTTCAAAACATTTTGGGTAATCGAGCGATCGCCAAATTATTTTTCGATCAAGTACGTAAACCGCGATCGGTAAAACAAATTTTGTCGCAAGCCTATGTAGATCTTAGTGCTATTACCGATGAGCTAATTGAAATTTTAATCAAGCCTGCTCAAAATCCTCATGCTGTTGATGTATTTATGGCTTTTGTGCGCTATTCACAGGGACCAAGACCTGAAGATTTGCTGGCGATTTTACCCTGTGAGGCGATCGTGCTATGGGGCGATCGCGATCCTTGGGAGCCGATAGAATTGGGACGTAAGTCTTTTACGAGATTTGATTGTGTTAAGGAATTTATTGACATTCCCAATGCGGGGCATTGTCCACAGGATGAAGTGCCAGAGATAGTTAATGATATTTTGCTAAAGATTTCGCAAACCAAGTAATCAATTTGTGATGGTGCTGCTTTGCAGCACCATCACAAATTGATTACTTGTTAGATTGCCGAATCCTTATCATTGCTAACCAACAGTAAATCTTCAATATTTCGCATCATGCTATTACAGATATTATCTAGTGGTAAATCATTGGCATCATGACCAAAGGGATCTTCAATTTGAATACCAATTTCTTCAATTCCTAAGAGAGTAAAACTAATCAGAGCGACGATTGGTCCAGTCATCCATTCTAGTTGATCAACCATTTGGAAGGGAAGTGACAAAGAGTAAATCATTAATAATTGCTTTAAATGGATAGAATAAGCAAGAGGAATTGGGGTTCTAAGAATACGTTCACAAATGCCTGCAACATCAATCATGTAGTTTAAAAGTTGAACCATGTCACTAAGCTGATAGCGATCAAGCTTGTCTTGTTGAGCTTGTTCTTGAAGATAGCTACTAATCCAAAAGGCAATTTCAAGAGGTGGATGATTCATCGTTTTAAGGCGATGAAATTGTTCAGAAGAGAGGTTGGCTTCGAGTTCAGCGTTCACTGGTTCCGATCGCAAATGTAGTTTTAAGGCGATCGCAAAAGCTGGTAATAGCTTAACTGCCGCAACTTTAGCTTGGCGATCTCTTGGTTGTTGCTCTGAAATTGCTACTAAAATTTGTCGTGATAGATTCCGTACTGTATTTACGAGAGTTCCCCATGCTTTCCGTCCTTCCCAAAAGCGTTCATAGGCTGTATTGGTACGAAATACGAGTAATAAACCCAGTACGATATTAGGAATAATGCTACCTAAAATCGGTAAAGAAACTTTGATACTCAAGAGATGAAGAGTATAAATTACCACCCCAAACAATCCACATAATAGCGATCGCGGTAAAACTTCTGGAACTACCGAGCCTTCCCAACGTAGGGCAATATGAAACCAACTATCCTTTTTTTTCATTAGAGATCGGGATCTAGGATTGCTATATGCGTAAGAAAGCTTTGAAATTATAGGTTAATTCCTCGCCTTTTTCTGAGCAAGTAATACCAATTCACGAAAGTGTGGTCACACTTTCGTAAATTAAAAACCAAACCCAGTGAGGGTTTTAAAGCCACAAAATGGCGTAGCTATTTTGTGGCTTGGTCTAAGTACAGGACAAAAAATTAATGGAGTTAAAAAAGGCTTGAGAATTAAGATGAAGGTCAAAGATGAAGTGACGCAGAGAATCAAAACCAAGACGAAAAATGCTTTTAGGTAAGCGCCCGTGCTTTTTAGGTT
>NZ_NDHW01000252.1 GCF_002251945.1 Pseudanabaena sp. SR411 | reverse complement strand
CTCTATCTACAGTACGGGCTTGGTGTCCCTAGGGGCAGAACGAGTTTATCTCTGCTTTTGCTTTTTCGGATTGTAGTAAAGATTTTATCCTTTACTTTTCTTCCTAGATACAAGGGGTAGAGCATTTGCGCCAATATTGATAAATTATCACGGCAATCTCTATACGCAAATGCTCTATCCTCTTCGCTTTGATCAAAAATCTGTGGCTGCATTGCGAGGTAGGGGCAGTGCATTCACAATAAAAGAGAATCTGAGAATTGATAAATCTCTGTGTGAATGCACTGCCCCTACATCAAATCCTTTACTTGACGATAAAGGCGATCGCGGATGTACTTTGGTTTTGATTTAGGCGATCACCTTTACCGCTAATTTATGAAGATTAATCCGTAGAAATGAGTAATAGCTTATCCTTGAGAAATATTTTAGTTGTGAAATGCAGTTAACGGCGATCGCTCATGTCAGATTTAATTACGCAACTATGTCAGCTAACGGCGGAGACACTTAAAGCTAATCCTCAAGGGGATTTGGCTGAGTTGGTGGAATTGGTCAAGGAAAACATTGATGCTGATTCACAGTTAGGTGAGGCAATTCAAAGCGATCGCCAGTTGACGCAGATTAATCGAGATGGGAGCAAGGGTTATCAAACTTGGGTTGCGGGTGGTGTTGCGAATATCGGCAATACTTACCTCAATGATGTGCAGCCAGAGATGTTGCAGGAAATCTTGCAACGGGTTTTAGCAGATATTCTGAAGTCACAGCCACAGGTCAAGCAAACCGTACTAGAAAACGTGAATGCTGGCGGCGATATCAATGCGACAATCACGCAGGAAATACATCACGAACCGAATAAAATCGCGGAAAGCATTGGGGTATTGGCACAACCTGACAGTACTGTGAATATTGGGACATTAACTGTCAACTATCCTCAGAATCGTGATCGCTCGGAAAAAGTCCTCCATCAAAATAGCTTCTATAACAATCTTGGCGATCGCGAAATTGATCGGGCTGGTAACTTTGTCGGACGGGATAAAGATTTAGAGGAATTGCACAATTTATTGCAGGCGCAAAGCGAAAGCTCACCTTTGCCAATGGTGTTAATTTCTGGCATGGCAGGGATGGGAAAAAGCGAACTGGCACGGCAGTATGGCAAATTGCATTTAGATGAGTATGCGGGTGGAGTGGGGATTTTTGAGGCAGCGCAGTTTGGCGAATCCCTTAGAGATTTTATGCAGTTGAGATTTTGTGAAGATGGGGATTTACGGCATTTCAGCAAATTAGAAACACAGGTAGAGGAAGGTTGGCAGCAGTGGCAAAAATTTTGCGGTGAGGAGAAAATAGCACTGATCTTGATTGATGACGTAACCGAATATCAAACACAGGTTTTGCCATACTTGCCGAAGAGTTTAGGAGATGTCCATCCGTTTCGATTTGTGCTGACCTCGCGATCGCTATTGCAGGGTAAATTAGCGGTGCTGGAAATTCGGGAATTGCAGACCGAGGCAGCATTACAGTTATTGACAAAATGGGCAGAACCAAATCAGCAAACCTTACTAGACAATCCTGTGATCGCCACCAGTCTTTGCAATCGTTTAGGCTGTTTGCCCTTAGCCCTAACTTTGGTGGGTAGTTGGCTAAAGAATTCCCAAGCACCTTTACCGATCGCGATCGCGGAATTAGAACAAAACGGGCTAGAAAGCGAAGTATTGGAACCCTATACAGAAGCTCCTGAAGATGTCGATCCTGACAAAAACATTAAGCAGGGATTGAAAGCAGTACTGATGGTGATTTGGCAACAATTGTCACCCGATGCCCAGCAACTTGGAAGAGTTTTGAGCTTATTTGAACCGATAAATTTGCCTTGGGAATTGGTGGTGTCAGTGGTGCAAGCCTATCCCAATCAGTCAGAAGCGCCAACCGTTCGCAAAAGTTGGTGGCAAAGGTTTAGGGATTCGTTAGGGCTGTTGTTGAGGAAGCTATTACCATTCTTAGCAAAACCAGTGATGCAGACAAAATCAGCCTTTGTCCCCATTCGCAATCTGAAGAAAGCAGAAATAGAACTACGGACAAAAAATCTGCTTCAAAGTGTAGAAGAAGGTAAAACCTATCGCTTACATCGGGTGACCCATGAGTTTTTGGGAACGCAATGGACAGATGCCGATCGCGAAGGTTGGGTAAATGCGTGGGTGCGTGGATTGAGCGATCGCGCCCAAGAGATTCCCGCCTCTGCGGATTGGGAGCAAGTGACGACTTGGCAACCCTTGCGTCCTCATTTTGAGTCGGCGATGAAAATTGCCGAACATTTGCGCCATACAGCCAAGAGTCCTGTGGCGATCGCTGTCTATAAAAGCCAAGCCAACAATCTCATGGCTGGCTGTTTTCGATTAAATCAAGCACCAATTTTTGAGAAAACCTATCGCCAAGCGAGAAGCAAGCATGACAGTGCAAAGGCGGCTCTGGCTAAGGGGCAAAATGCACTTGCTCAAAATTATTTTGAGGAGGCAAGAAAAGGTTATCAAAGAGCGATCGAGCAAGCGCGAGGGGCACTGCCTAAAAATAGCCAGATCTTGGCGGGTTATCTCTATCAGATATCCAAATTATTTTATAAACTAGGCAACTATAGCGCAGGTATTTCTCCCGCCGAAGAAGCTGTTGAAATTGTCAAAAACAAAGGAAACTCTCTCAAACTATCACTCTACCTCAACAACCTCGCAGAGATGTATCGTTTGAAAAGGAGGTATGAGGAAGCAGAACCACTGTATAAACAAGCCCTTGCACTGACGCAAGAACTTTTAGGAGAGCGCCATCCCTCTGTCGCCTCCAKTCTCAACAACCTCGCATT
>NZ_NDHW01000251.1 GCF_002251945.1 Pseudanabaena sp. SR411 | reverse complement strand
GTTTTATACTGTGACGCTATACCAACACTTTTGTGAATTTAAAAACAAACCCAGTAAGGGTTTTAAAAACACAAAATGGCTTAGCCATTTTGTGTTTTGGTATAACTTGCCCTATTTTTACTTGGCAGCAAGTAGTTATAGAATAGGAAATAGCTGAATATTTTGTAGGAGTTGGTTTTGATTTCTTCAGCAGGACTTTCTCATAGTTTAGATTCTGACAATTTGGAGCGCGATCGCGAAGAAGACCTATTCGTGCATCGATCGCATTTTCCTGCTTTAGGAGTTGATAACCGCACTTACTTTAACTATGGCGGACAGGGGGTTATGTGTGGGGCAGCCCTAGATGCGATCAACAAAAACTTTCGCCATATCGAGTCACTAGGTAGCTTTTCTAATGCGGCGGGGGATTGGATGGTCGCTGAATATAATGCAACGAAAACAGCGATTGCCCAAGAATTTCAAGTTAGCCCAACCACAATTACCCTCACCGAAAATACGACTGTTGGTTGCAATATTGCTCTGTGGGCTGTGGATTGGAAACAAGGCGATCGCTTATTACTCTCAGACTGCGAACACCCCGGCATTATTGCGGCGGCTATCCAAATTCAAAAACGCTTTGGCATCGAAATTGACTATTTCCCCTTGACTAATACTCGCAATGCTAGCGCTGAAGGCAAAGATAGTGAAACCGTTGTGGAATTATTAGTGCAGCATTTGCAACCTCAAACGCGGATGGTGATGCTCAGCCATATCTGCTGGAATACGGGACAAGTTTTGCCACTGAAAGCGATCGCTAAGGCTTGCCATGATCAAAATGTGTTAGTTGCCGTTGATGCCGCGCAGTCAGTGGGGGTGTTGCCTTTAAATTTGGCGGATATTGCGGCGGATTTTTATGCTTTTACTACCCATAAATGGTGGTGTGCGCCCCTAGGCTTGGGTGCTTTGTATATTCGTCCAGAGATTTTTGAGGCGATTGAGCCAGTATTTGTAGGTTGGCGTGGTCTAACAAACAAACTTCCTATTCCGCAGTGGCGGCAAGATGGGGCAAAGTTTGAAGTGGCTAGCTCTACCTATGCACTCTATGAGTCAATGCGAATTGCGATCGCCCATGCCAATAGTTGGGGAACGCAACTGCAACGCTATCAGCGCATTTGCCAATTAAGTAAAAAGGTATGGGAACGACTGGATGCCTTGCCCCATATTGATTGTATAAGGCAACTACCTCCAGAGTCGGGACTCATTTCCTTTAAAGTTAATCAGGAATTAATTCCAAGCTCATCTCAGAGTGCGATCGCCAATAAATCCCATGCTTTAATTGCCAAACACTTAGAGTCGGAACATCAAATCTTGATCCGTGCGCTTCCCAATCCTGATTGCTTAAGGGCTTCAGTTCATTATTTGACTTCTATTACTGATATAGAGCGTCTTATCTCCATCTTTGAGGCGATAAATTAACAGTCTTGTTCCTAAGGTTTATTTCCTAAAGTCTTCTCTCTAAAACAACGAGAATTGTCAACTTCCCCACCTTCAGTTAAATCCACTAAGTCTCTATCATGTCTCTATTTTCACAAGCACCTCAACCAACTCCTGACAAAAAAGATCAAACTCTATCGCGATCGCAGGTACTGATTGCAATGGCAGTAACGGCGATTATCTTTTTGGGAATCTCCAAAGGTTGGGTCTACTTAACAGGTATCCCCATGGTTCCGTTAAATTGGCAGCCAGAACATGCAGCGATCGGTGCAGGCATTGGCATCGGTGTCGCTCTACTTAGTAGTTTAATTTATGAAGTGTGGGAAAGTTACCGTATTGCGGCTCAAGAATATCTAGAAATGGTACTTAGACCCTTAGAACCAATTGATCTAATTTGGTTAGGTTTGTTACCAGGACTAAGCGAAGAAATGCTGTTTCGGGGTGTAGCTTTACCAGCGCTGGGCATGAATGGAATTGCTTTGATTATTACCAGTGTTGTGTTTGGAGCCTTGCATATGGCAAGTACTAAGCATTTGTCATATACGGTTTGGGCGATCGCCGTCGGCATGATGCTTGGTGCAGTCACGATGTATACGGGTAATCTGCTATCAGCGATCGTTGCTCATATCCTCACCAATTCACTTTCAGGCATTATCTGGAAATATAAGCAATCTAAAAACTAGAGATAGAGCCTATCTCCATTACTAAAGATAGTTATATTTGCGATTTGATCGCACCTTCAGCATCGTTGGCGATCACTCTATACCATGATCATTAATTAGCAAGGCGATCGCAGTGTATGTAAATCTAATGGATTTTGTATTTGCGGGATAATTGATTGACTTTTACTTTCAAAGCTCTATAGTCTAGATCGTGTCAGATTAATCGCTCTAGCTGGCTCCAACCCAATAGAATTTCATGGATGCTGAATTTTTGTCAGAAGCGCAACCAATGCAGCAGCAGATGCAACAGCAAATGCAGCAGATGTCTTTTGAAGAAGAAGCTCCTGAAGAATCTGACTCAGTAGCCAAGGATGTCTCTGACCCCGTGATTTTTGCTCGCCTTGAGAGCGAGGTATGGTCAATCGCATTCTCACCCGATGGGCGAAAGATAATTGCAGGGCTGAAAAATGGCACTTTGCAACTATTTGATGCTATTTCTGGCAACCCCATCGGGAAACCATTCCAAGGGCATGAGGATAGTGTCAGGTCAGTATTCTTTAGCCCTGATGGCAAGGCGATCGTTTCGGGCAGCAGGGACGGGACACTGAGGTTGTGGGATTTGCAGGGCAACCCCATGGGGAAACCTTTCCGAGGACATGAGGATACTGTCAGGTCAGTATCCTTTAGCCCCGATGGCAAGACGATCGTTTCGGGCAGTCGTGACAAGACGCTGTGGTTGTGGGATTTGCAGGGCAAACAAATTGGAATTCCTTTCCTAGGGCATGAGTCTAGTGTCATATCAGTATCCTTTAGCCCCGATGGCAATGCGATCGTTTCGGGAAGTGATGATAAGACTCTGCGGTTGTGGGATTTGCATGGCAATCCAATCGGCGCTCCTTTCCTAGGGCATGAGTATTATGGTAATTCAGTATCCTTTAGCCCCGATGGCAATGCGATCGTTTCGGGCGGTTGGGACAGGACGCTGCGGTTGTGGGATTTACAGGGCAAACAAATTGGGCTTCCTTTCCAAGGTCATGAGGATAGTGTCTTTTCAGTAGCCTTTAGCCCTGATGGGAAGACGATCGTTTCGGGAAGTGGGGACAAGACGATGCGGTTGTGGGATTTGCAGGGCAAACAAATTAGGCTTCCTTTCCAAGGTCATGAGGATAGTGTCTTTTCAGTAGCCTTTAGCCCCGATGGGAAGACGATCGTTTCGGGAAGTGGGGACAAGACGATTCGCCTGTGGGCTTTAGATGGTAATCCGATCGCTAACTTAGCAGATCGCAGCAGACAGATTGAGATTCCACAAGGTGTTGCCAACGATTCGGCGCAGGGGGAGGATTGCCTCAACGTTCAGGATGAAATCGAGGCTATGGCAACGGTATTAATGCTCCGTAGTCTTCAACCACCGATGGCTGTGGCAATTTTGGGCAGTTGGGGAAGTGGTAAGTCCTTTGGAATGTATCTAATTCAACAAAGGATCGAGGTAATTCGCAGGCAAGAACTAACTAGGCTTCAATCTTGGGGCGATCCAAACCATCCCAACGACGCTCAGATCGTGTCTCCCTATGTGGGGCACATCTATCAAATTAGCTTCAATGCTTGGACTTATGCCAAGTCTGACCTTTGGGCAAGCCTAATGCAGGAAATTTTCTATGAATTAAATCGTCAAATCACCTTAGAACGGCAGATTGGCATTTTCCTAAGTTCCTCTACAGCACTTCAAGAGAATAATAAAGAGAAACCAGAATCTAACTCTTCAGAAAAATTGCCATCGACTCGAAATATTGATCGCCTTATCTATAATCCTTTCAAGAAGCTAAAGGAAAGTATTCAAACAAGAATCAAACGCTCCCAAAAAGCGATCATAATATCCAGCCAACAAATCCTAAACTTGTGGATTATTCAATTTGTTCTGCATATCATTACATTTTCTTTAATTCCTACTTTTATGTTCTATTGGCTTGTTCTATTTTTTACTGATAACAAGTTAGCTATCGAATTAAAAGTTGGCTATCCCCCATTTATTAAATGGCTCGGAGAAAAGGTTGAAGCCTACTACTTCCCCAACAACTTAAAAACATCTTATAAATCTTGGCGTGAAGGGATTGAGTCCGTTATAGAACATTTGTTATTTCTACTCCTTGACGGCTTCCCTAAGCGTTTAAAAGATAGCAAAAAGAATTTAGAAAAATTCAAACAAAGCAAAAATCCTAAGCCTGCAACCAATCCTACCCCTGAAACCGATCCATACCAGCAGAAAAAATTTGAGCAAGCCTTGCTAAATGGATGCGACTTTTGGCGAGTGCTTTACCTGACCAATGACGAAGAACGCAGAGCTTTTATTGAATCCAACGATCGCCTCAAAAAATTTAAAGACTGGAAAGACCCCACCTCAAACTCTAACTACTTGTGGAATACTCTCGATCAAAGCAAACAGAAAGAGCAACAGCGTTTAAAACAGCAGGAGCAGGAACTCCAGAAAAAAGAACAAGAACTGCAACGCCAACTCAAAAGCGCCGAAGCCGAAGTAAAACAACAACTCGCCAACCGCAAAGCCACAGCACTCTGGACACCCATTGTCAAAGCGATAGCTCGGCTTCTGTTTTCTAAAGAAGAAATTGAAAAATACAAAAATGAAATTGAAAAATTAGCCGAAGCAGGTAAAACCAACAATGAAACGATCGCATTAATACGGAAAGTCGTAACCAGTTGGCAAGGCTTAATTGCACTGTTCTTAATGACTCTCTTGATCGTCCTCACCCTAGATCCCGCAACCCGCACAGCGATCTTCACCGCCACTCAAACCCTGCTAGAACAAACTGGCTTAGCAAGCCTACTCGATCGCCTGATTCCCATTGGAGCAAGAAACAACTTCACCGAACTCAGCAACATAATTCGCAACTGGTTCGCCAATTTTCCTCAATGGATGGAATCAATCCGCACCCAAATTCCATCGGGTCTGCAAGTAATTACAGCGATCGCCGCAGCCGTCACCACCCTCATTCCGATTCTCAAAACTCTCGACAATTACCTCACTTCCGTCCAAAAAGAACAGGCAAAGATTCAAAGTGATCGGGAGTTCTTACTCAAACAAAAACAGGACAAATCCGAAAACCTTGTCAAAGAAGTTGCCCAACTCAAGCTCCAAGTCGCAGAACAAAAACAGCGCGTAGGACTCACCGCCAACTATGCTTCGCTCATGGACTTTGTAAGCGATCGGCTCCAAGTTGACGACTATGGCAAACGGCTAGGGCTAATGCAACAGGTCAAGCAAGATCTCGCCGACCTCTCTGATCGCCTCACCGATTGGCAACATAACCGCGAAGAATTAAAAAAATTCTTCCCAAGGGGGCCAGCGAGAGTCGTTCTCTACATCGATGACCTAGATCGTTGTCCACCCGATCGCGTTGTCGAAGTCCTAGAATCAGTCCAACTCCTACTCAACACCAAGCTATTCATTGTCGTATTAGGCATCGACGATCGCTATATCGCCCGCGCCCTAGAACAAGTCTACGAAGGCGTTCTCAAACGTGGCGGCAAACCCTCTGGACTTGACTATCTCGAAAAAATCATCCAGATTCCCTACCGAATGCGACCCATCTCATCCTCAAGCATTGACGGTTACCTTCGCGCCCAAACCAAAATAGCCAAGCCTCAAGCCCCATCGACACCTGTTGAAAAAGACGACATCCCCACAGAAACAGAACCACAGGCAGAAACACAAGAAGCGATCGCACCTTTATCCGATCTAAATGTTCAATCCCCTGAAGTTCTCGAACCCGAACCATCCGCGATCGACACTCCAGAATCATTAGAAAATTCACAATCCATCCCCACTCAAACCCCACAAGCCCCGACCATTCCAGCACCGCCAACCCCAACCTCCACCGATGAGACTACATTCCTCGAAACCATCGCCCAAACCATCGAATTTGAAGAATCAGAATTTCAACTATTAGTCAACTGCTGCAAACACGTAGACATCACACCCCGCACCGCCAAGCGACTGATCAATATCTACAAGATCTTGCAAATTATCTGGTCAACGCGCAGTCAAAAAGGAGCAAAATCACCCACAGATACCGACAAACGCATTGTCATGTCATTTCTAGCACTCTCAGGTCGCTACCCCAACTATATGCGAAACCTATTTGAAGAAATTGACGTAATGTTTGAAGAAACAATTTCGGATGAATCTCCCCTTGAAATTTATCTAGAAGACCTACTTGAACCAATCAAGCCAAAAGCTACAGAAAGCGATCGCTATGCCCACAGAGAATGGCGCAAATTTACCAGTGATATCAAGCGAATGCTCGAACATGACGCAGATCACCCCACCAAACTCAAAATTGATCGTGAAATTTTTGACCTGATGCTCTCTTTCTGCTTTGTCGGTGATATTGGCTATGATCCCGATGATTTCGAGTCAAAGGCTTAAATTACCTTTGTTAAGATGACGAACTTGCACTATTTTTCTTTTGGTTCGGTTGAGGGCAACCCGATGTAAATATAACATTAGAAAAAACCTTAGCTTTGCCATTAACCTGTTTGCGATTTGATCACACCTTCAGCATCATTAGCGATCGCAAAATTATTGAGGGCTAAATAGAGCAACAATTCTAGCCAATACATCATCAATGATCGCGTCTGGCACACTCTCCAACTTTCGAGCCTTACGCGCAGACAAATCAATAGGACGGGGTTGATCGCAACGAACTACACCTTTAGTGCGGGTTCCAGCAGAATCTAAAGAAACAGCAAAACCTGCGGTTCTCGCGAAATTTCCACCTGATGTAATTGGAACAACAATCGGAACTTTGGTTAAGGTATTGAATTTATCAGGAGAAACAATCAAAACTGGTCTAGTACCCTGTTGTTCATGCCCTTCCGTGGGATCAAGCGAAACAAGATAAATATCACCACGTTTCACAGTTCATTACCCACAGATTTGACATCTAGCCAAATGCGATCGTCTTCCGTTATTGGAGCATTAGGGTTGCATTGTGCCAAAAGCTCCTCTAGTGAATATTGTGGTTTCGGTTGAGGTTCAATAATCAGTCTGCCATTGTCAACAGCAACCCCCACAGTTGTCCCTGATTGTAAGTTCAAAATTTCGAGAACGGCTGGGGGAATCGCCAACATGATCGAGCCACCGACCTTACGAAGATTTGTGGTGTGCATAATTTTTCTTATAGTTATACTTAAATATAACATTAGCAGAAACCCTATCTCTCATTGAGTTTTAGAAATGACTTTTAACTTGTCTGAGATTCAATCGCACCTTCCGCATCATTAGCGATCGCCTTTAAGCGATCCAACATATCCGCAGTCACATCTTGCCACATCCCACGTTGATTCGCTTCTAACAAACGTTCTGACATATCTCGCAACGCCCAAGGATTGCTAGATTTAATAAAATTCTGGACTTCAGGATTAAAAATATATGCCTCCGCAACACCCTCATACATGAAGTCAGAAACGCAGTTAGTCGTAGCATCATAGGCAAACAAATAATCAAGCGTTGCCGACATCTCAAAAGCTCCTTTATAGCCGTGACGCATCGCTCCTGCTATCCATTTGGGATTAACAACACGCGATCGATAAACTCGTGCAATCTCTTCACTCAATTTGCGAACCTTGGGCTGAGCCATTCGTGAGTTATCGCCAAAATAGACCTCTGGCGCATTGCCAGATATAGATTTGATCGCCGCTGTCATCCCACCTTGAAACTGATAATAATCATCGGAATCGAGAATGTCATGCTCGCGATTGTCCTGATTTTGCAGCACGATTTGCATATTACTGAGCCGTTGATTAAAGGCTTCAGGAGCCGATTTGCCCTCAGATTTACTGGTATAGGCATAGGCACTCCAATTGATATAGGCTCGTGCTAAATCCTGCTCACTTTCCCAGTTTTGCAACTCGATTAAGCCCTGTAAACCTGCACCATAGGCACTTGGCTTTGAACCAAATACCCGATAACGCGATCGCTCTTGCGCTTGTTCTAAAGTCAATCCTTCTTTTTGCCATTGTGCAGATTCTGCTTGAACTTTTGCCGCTAAGGGATTCTGATCCGCAGGCTCATCAAGATTAGCGACAGCATTCACCGCACTATCAAATAAATCGATCAGATTTGGGAACGCATCTCGAAAGAATCCTGAAATCCTCAAGGTCACATCCACACGGGGACGACCAAGGATTGACAAAGGCAAAATCTCAAAATCCACGACTCGCCGCGATACGCCATCCCAAACAGGTTGAACTCCCAATAAAGCCAGAGCTTCCGCAAGGTCATCGCCTCCCGTTCGCATTGTCGAAGTTCCCCAAATTGATAGCCCTAGAGTTTGCGGATACTCACCATGTTCTTGCGTATAGGTTTCAATCAATACATCCGCAGCTTTGCGCCCAATATCCCAAGCCGTTTCCGTCGGCACTGCACGAATATCGACAGAATAGAAATTCCGTCCTGTAGGTAATACTTCGGGGCGACCTCTAGTTGGCGCTCCAGAAGCACCACTGGGGACATATTCGCCATTTAACCCACGCAATAGATTAGTAATTTCTTGCTTAGTTTTGTAGAGAGAAGGGAGCAGGCGATCGCGAATCCATGTTAGTTCCATCTCAATCTCGCCCCCCTTTGCAAGGGGGGTAGGGGGGATCTCTTCAAGAATCTGTGCCACCAACTCCGCCGCATATTCCTCGATCACTTCAACAGCATCACCAATAATTCGACAATTAGCTAAACGTGGATGCGAATTTGACTCAATTAACTCACCTAAATCCGCAGTCAATGGATCGAAATCTAAACCCCAATCCTGCGCGATCGCTCTAGTCAGCCCCAAACGATTAGCCGTAGGATTACGAGCGATCGCTACTACCAAATCCCTTAACTGCCGACCTTCTGGGCATTGCCCAAAAATATGCAAACCATCTCGAATTTGAGCCTCCTTAATCTCGCAAAGATAACCATCGGCTGTCGTGAGAATTGTATTTAAAGAATCCTCTAAACGGTCTAGGGAAATTCCTAGATCATGAAAGAGATTTTCCTGTTTGATGGTTTCGATGAGGCGATCGCGAATCATCCCTAAACGGGAAGGATCTAAGGTTTCCGCTTCGTAATATTCATCAATCAAACCTTCTAATTGCTGCAAGCCGCCATACAACTCAGCGCGAGTCATCGGCGGCGTGAGATGGTCGAGAATGACTGCTTGCGATCGCCTTTTTGCTTGAGAGCCTTCCCCAGGATCATTGACAATAAAGGGATAGAAATGTGGCATTGCACCAAAAGCGGCTTCAGGATAGCAATTTTCTGATAGCGCCACACTTTTCCCAGGGAGCCATTCAAGATTGCCATGCTTGCCGATGTGGGCGATCGCATGGGCGCGAAACTTGTCGCGCACCCAATGATAGAAAGCCATATAGTCATGGGTTGGCTCTAAATCTGGAGCGTGATAATTGAGAGTAGGATCGAGATCATATCCCCGTGATGGCTGAATACCGACAAAAATATTGCCAAATTGCATACCTGCGATCGCAAATTCTTTCTCGAACTTCGGCTGATTCCATCTTGACTGAATTCCATTTTGGACAGGTTCAGGCAAATTCTGAAAATAGTTTTGATAATCTTCTAAAGCTAAAGATTGGTTAACCTGACGCACTCCAAAGGATTCGCGATCGTTGGTTACGCCTGTGGTTAACAACTTCATCAATTCATCGCTAGTTTCAGGAATCTCACCAACGCTATAGCCCGAACTTCGCAGAGCCTTGAGAATCTCTAAGCAACTAGCAGGCGTATCTAAACCAACTCCATTAGCTAATCTGCCATCACGATTAGGATAATTGGCAAGAATCAACGCAATTTTGCGATCGCCCACATCCGTATATTTTAGCTGTATCCATTTCGCCGCCAGATCCGCTACAAAATTAATGCGCGATCGCACAGGTTCATAGGTCAATACTTCCGTTTGCAAGGCAAGATTCTGCCCCTGCATCGCTTTAAAGGAAACTGCCCTCGTAATAATCCTGCCATCAACTTCAGGTAAAACCACATTCATCGCCATATCGCGAGGATTTAGCCCTTGAGTTCCATTTGCCCAAGTTTTCTTCAGTCCACCACTAAAAATCACCTGAAACACAGGCACATTCAAAGCTTCCCAAAGATCAACTTGTGGCGTATCCGTTTTTAAACTTGCCAAAGAGAAGCTAGTCGTATTTAAAATCACATCTACTTTCTGACCAGATTCAGGCAAGCAATAGCGAATGAGTTCCGCTTGCACATCGGGTTCCTTTAAAGATGAGACATAAATCGGTAAAGGCGTTAGATTGCGTTCGGTTAAGGCTTTACATAAGGCAGCGATCGCCCCCGTATTTCCCGACAAGTAATGAGCGCGATAAAAAAGAATCGCCACCAATCCGAGATCCCGCTCAATCCACCTTTTTAAGGGGGAATAAGAAAATTCGCCCCCCTTGAAAAAGGGGGGCAGGGGGGGATCAACCTCTAAAACGGAGGTAGAAGATTGAGAAACTGCAAATTCATATATTCCAATGCGTGGCACTGACTGAGGTATTTGGTATTCTATTGGTATCTCTAAAAATTCCTTAGCAATGAACTTCAAGAGATTTTGATAGTTATTAACCCCTGCTTCAATAAAATATTGCCAAGCCTGATTAACTAACGTGAGAGAAGTTGTGGAATGGCTAGTTAAACTCGGATCGGGACGCTCATCCCCTGGTAATACAATCAAAACTGCGCCCGTGTTTGCCACAGTTTCCTTAACCACCTCCAATCCATAACTCCAGTAAGACTGTCCCCCAATCAATCGCACAATAATTACCTTAGCGATCGCTAAAACCTCTTCCGCATAGGTATCGATCGCTATTTGTTGCTGCAACTGCAAGACATTCACCACACGAATTTGCGGAAAATATTCAGGCAATTGAGCCGTAGCCGCCGCAAGGGTTTGGATATCCGTATCCGCAGCAGTGATGATCACAATCGGTGCAGGTTGCTGATCAACAAAAATAACGCTGTCGGTGGACTGGTTCCAGCCCCCTGAAATAGTGGCAATACGATGCATTAGTAATCCAAATAGCTTATGGGCGGCTACGTTATTATACTCAACGCTACAGCCTCAGCGACTTTAATCCCATCAATTCCCGCCGAGAGAATCCCGCCAGCATAACCTGCCCCCTCTCCCGCAGGAAAAAGCCCTTCTACATTGAGACTCTGATATTTCTCATTACGTTTAATCCGAATCGGTGAAGAAGTGCGCGTTTCCACACCCGTGAGCATCGCATCATCCATCGCAAATCCTTTGATTTGTTTGTTAAACGCAGGTAAAGCTTCACGAATTGCGGCGATCGCATAGTCAGGCAAACTCTCACTCAAATCACATAAATTCACATTAGGTGCATAGGAAGGATGGACTTTACCAAGATCTTGAGAAGGACGGTTGGCAAGAAAATCCCCTACAAGTTGGGCTGGTGCGGCATAGGTTCCACCACCAAGCTCAAAGGCGCGAGATTCGAGGCGACGCTGAAAATCAATACCTGCGAGAGGATGCTCTGGATAATCATCGGGCGTAATCCCCACCACGATGCCACTGTTCGCATTCCGCTCATTCCGCGAATATTGACTCATGCCATTGGTAACTACGCGCCCAATCTCGGAAGTTGCCGCCACAACTAGTCCCCCAGGACACATACAGAAGCTATAAACAGAACGTCCATTCTGACAATGGTGAACTAACTTATAATCAGCAGCACCTAAAATTTTATTTCCTGCGTAATTGCCAAATCTCGCTTGATCAATCAGAGTTTGCGGATGTTCAATCCGAAAGCCAATCGAGAAAGGTTTGGCTTCGATATATACGCCGCGATCATAGAGCATTTGGAAGGTATCACGGGCGCTATGACCAACAGCAAGAACAATATGATTGCTAGCAATATATTCACCATTAGCAAGGGTTACACCTCTCGCTTTACCATCTTGAATGTCAATATCTTCTACTCGACTTTGAAAGCGAATTTCACCGCCGAGAGCTTGGATTTGAGCGCGAAAACTTTGAACGATGCCGACTAGTTTGAGTGTGCCAATATGAGGCTTATTGATGTAGAGAATTTCAGGAGATGCACCTGCATTCACAAATTCGGTCAGAACTTTGCGCCCATAGTGTTGTGGATCTTTGACTTGGCTGTAGAGTTTTCCATCGGAGAAAGTCCCTGCTCCACCTTCCCCAAATTGGGCATTAGATTCAGGATTAAATTCGGCTCTTCCCTTCCAAAAGTTAAAGGTATCCGCCGTGCGATCGCGTACTGCTTTACCCCGTTCTAAAATAATTGGTCGAAATCCCATTTGCGCCAGCATTAGCCCAGCAAACATCCCTGCGGGCCCCATGCCAATCACAATTGGACGAGTTTTGAAATTGCTGGGAGCCTTGGCGACATATTGATAGCTCATGTCTGGCGTGGGCTTAACATGGGGATCTTTAGAGAGGCGATCGCTTAATTGCTTCTCTAAAGTGGTTTCAACATCAACGATATAAACTAAATAAATATCTGTCTTCTTGCGAGCGTCATAACTGCGCTTAAAAATAGAATAGCTAGTTAATTCTTCAGGCTTAATTTGTAGCTTTTTGAGAATTGCTAATTGCAGTGCATCTTCAGAATGTTCGAGTGGAAGTTTAATTTCGGTAATTCGTAACATGGACAATAAAATTTGTAAGCTTTATAACTATACTAAGTCACAAAGAAAAAGCCATGCACAGCTTGGCTTTTTCTTTGTAGCTCAACTAAAATTTAGAGAAAAGTTATACCAAATGAAGAAATGGCGTAGCCATTTCTTCATTTGGTATTAGTCACAAGCCTGTTGTCCCCAAGATATAGGAGTTCTGGTGCGAGTAAGATCATCAAAGTCTGCACTGCAAGTAAATCGTTTGATCTCGCCATTTGGAAATAGTCCTACGGTTGCTGAGTCAGCAGTGCGATCGCGCCCAAATGTAACCGCAGCCGTACCAACGCAAGCATTAGTTATTTCTTGAGTAATATCGGTCATTAGATCAACAGATTTCCACACAGTCTCAACCCCACGTCCTTCCATTGCAAATACATAGCGGCGATCAAGGTTAGCTGAGCGATCAGGATAGGGAGTGATTAGTTTAGAGAATCTGCTGCTAGTCGTGACTTTCACATTAGGAATAGCTTCTAAACGCACAACATTTTCATCGATCATCCTTTTGCAATGACTCCACAGAGATGGAGTCTCATTCGTGCTTGACTGCGGTTGCTTCTTAAATTTAGAGAGAATATCTTTACCGCCATCTTGGGCAAGTTTTTCAAGGCGATCTCGTTCTGATTTTGTAAAATTAGCCCTTATCGAGCGTTCTTGAAATTGCTCCTGTCCATTGACCATCACTTTTTGCGCGCGAATTAATTCGGCTTGCAACTTGCCGCCACCATCAAACATGAATAGCTCATCGGTGTGAAAAAAGCGAATTGCCGCTACCTTGCCATTTGGGTAATACCAATAACCAATGCCATCACCATAATTGACAATGGTTGACGACGCAGAGATCAATCGATACTGTCCCTTATCGCCTGCACTGGCAGTACAAACGCTGTAATTAATACCTGCCTGTAAGATGCTGCGATCATCACAGGTTTGTTGGCTAATCTCTGCAAAAGCTCGATGTAAGGCTTCGGCTTGAGTAGGTTTAGCCTGTAGCGCTAGGGGAAAACCTAAAACGAGAAGTGCTGAGATTAGGGGTATAGAAATAAATTTCATGTTCTTGTTTTTTAGGTTGGGTTTTAAGTTGACTAGGGACAGCCTGATTCAAGTCTAGGATTTTTAGCGATCGCCCGATCCCATGATGATTTGTGCTCTCGTTGGTAGATTTTTAGCGCTTCGTCAATAGCCGACATTTTGCGATTATTCTTTTTGTAGTAATCACGAGCTGCGATCGCGCCTACCAAACTAGCTTCAGATCCAGCGATCGCGCATTGTCTTACCCGCAGATTTTGCTCTACTGTAAATCTTGGTTTGCTCCAAACTTTTGAAGCGGCGAGGGCTTTTTGGAACTGCTCGATCGCTTCGTTAAACTGCCCCATTTTGAGCGATTTGTCTCCTTCAATCCAGTAGGTCATGATTGCATATCCGTAGGGACTCGCCTCAAGCATTTTGCGTACCTGTTCTGGAGCTAGACCTGAACCTGATTGCTGTTTAGTTTTTTCTGAGGTTATTATCTCTGCTTTTGACTCGATCACTGCTTTAGCGATCGCCGCAGAAAATTGGTTAGGCAGAGTTGAGGCTTGCGCTTGTCCACAGGCTGCTATTGAGCAGCTAAGGGCGAGAAAAACACAGAGTTTGATATTTGCAAATGTCATTTTGATTTAGGGTAACCATTCTAGGGACTGGACAATTTTTATAAACTCGTTGGGAGTCATGTAGGCTGTGTCACTACAAATAATCGCCGCATTGATCCGATTGGCAGCATCGCTATCAATAGTTCTCAAAGAGTAGAATGGGGATTTACCTGCGGGAAAAGACCATAAATTATTTTGTGGAGTCTTGGCGATCGCTTCCGTTATCGGTTCGCTCATACCAGTATCAATATTGACATCCACCTTGCCCAAAAGTTTGGTATTGACAGCACGAGTGTAGCGCCCACCAGGTCCCCCAATGCCACCACCAGTCGCACTAACCGCAAAGCACTGATCTTGAGCATTGCGATATAGCACTGTATAGTCAGGACCAAAGCGACAAACTCCATTAGCATCGATCCTGTCTCCCCGACGACAGGGTTCGGTTCTGACCGCCGCCATCCAAAAACCTTGAGGGACATATTTAGGAAGTGCAACTTTGATGCCAAGGGACTTCAGCTTTGTCCTAAAACTAGAGTTGACCAAGCTATGACCATTACTGGCTGATGAGTTACCTTGAGCATGGACTGGAGCCACTAAACTAGCAGTCAGGGACAACAGAGAAAACAAAGACAGGCAAGTAGTAGATTTCATGATGGAGAAAGGGGGTAAACAACTTTTCATGTTCCCCTCTCCTAAAAGGGGGAAAGGGGCTAGGGGCTTAACAATTTCTGCGTAAGTCTTATCTATTAAAATTAAAATGTCTTCCATTCTTCACGATTTAAAAAGAAGCCATTGCCTTTGGAGTTAGTGCAGGTCAACCCATTGGTACGAGACTTGCAGACAAATCCGCCTCTGCTCCAAGTTTTGCCATATGCCAAGGTTTTGTAGTTTGGTGAATAAGCGCTATCCCCTGCACAAATTACCGAGGGCTTACCAACTTTGGGCAATGATAAGCCACCGCCCCAATCCAAATTGCAGGACTCTGGTTGTGGTGGCATAGGCTTTAATTGGCTGACAATCTCACAACGCAAGTGACCGCCGTAGATCACACAGTAAATATTTTTGCTAGGCATGATGAAGCCGTTTCTACTGAAATCATCCTCCGATGATTGCGCGATCACAGGTGTATTTTGTGGCAAAGCTTCAGCTTTTAAATTGGTGAAGGAAAACAGGGAAGTGGCGATTGCTAAAACTGACAAACAGGAAATGCGAATTCTTTGCATTGAGTTGAAATTTAATTAGATAAAAAAATCACCCAGAGGTTTTTGGGTTAAGGAGCTTAGCGATGTCGATTGACGCTTGGTTCTGCTAGAAAGTTGCTAACTTCCCCAAATATGGATTGAGCCATTCTCCATCTTAAAAATTCTTACACTTTCACCATTCGCATCTTCGTTCCTTTGCTGATAGACAAGACCACCGCGCTCATCGGTGTAGGTCATTGGGCGATCGCGACTAAGCAAAAAATAGTCAGATACTCCGTCTTCCCAACGAATGCCAACATTGCCTTGATTCATTGAAAATATGCAGGGCATGGATATGGTTGCTCGACTAGCACCATTAGGGAAATATCGACAATATGCTTTTCTACTATCTGCTTGGGCTGAGAATGGAATAGATAATGCGGCGATCGCCGAAATGACAGCTACTGAAATAAATTTCACAATTTTTGAGCTTTATTAACTTTTTATCCTCATCATTGTATCTAAGATAAACAAGCCTGATAGGTGATCAATGTCACTAGCAATCAAAGGGAATTATCTATAGGTTTCATCAGATTTGATAGTTCTATCTGACAACATCCACTTCTCCAATATCTTTATCTAGTAAAAATTTTCTAATCTCAGCAATAAAGGTTTTTGCATCGGCGATCGCTCTATTTGCAACTATTTCATCAGCCACAAAATCCGTACTATAGTCACCTGATTGCCTAAGATCGTAAGTGTCACTCAACAATTTAGAAATATTTGAATTTACTCGCCCTGTTTTGACGAAATGAAGATTTATCAATTTGATAACTCCTCGATGAGTTGAAGTCTCGATACCTTCTGACAATAGTAATGCTTGAGATACATAGTACACCGCATAATAAGCACGAGATATACAAGAACGATAACGCTGGGACTTGTATAAAAGCTCTGCTGTATCTAGATCTTCAGATGATAAGTTCAATAGTTTGCTAATTTCGCTCATATCTCAATACCCTCACGCTTAACAACTCTAGTCAAAGAATTTGCTGAAGCTAAAAAATTTGATTTGGTAGTGGGAATAAGTGAAACTAACTCTCCATAATCATTTAGGAAATGGTAGCGAATATCAGATGTTCTATATATTTCTTCAGCAACATTTACAGGATCATTTAAAACTACCATCACGTCAATATCAGAATCAGGAGTTGCCTCTCCCCTTGCTTGCGAACCAAATAGAATCACTGAAAATAAGCGATCGCCATAGAGATTTACTAAACTAGCTTTTAACTCGTTCAGTAAACTTGATAGTTGCTTGTTTTCAATGGTTCTAGTCATCGTGCTTGATTGCTCACATCTTGAGCCTCAATCCTAATATAACTCGTACTTCATTAACTGACAGGGCAAAGCTCCATTGAGTACGGCTGTTCGTTCAGCACACTTCAATCCAATTGTTTGTGATAGCTGCTTATTGCCACTCAAGACAAAAGCTGTCCATCCCTTAAAGCGTTGTTTGAGAACATTCCCTAACTGCTTATAAAAAGCACCCAAATCACTATCGCGTCCTAATCTTTCTCCATAGGGAGGATTGCAGAAGAGAACACCACTGTCAGCAGGAGCAACTACTTCCGCAAGGTCGAGAGCAGAGAAATAGACATGATTGGATAAGCCGCAGTTTTTGGCATTGATAATTGCTTGATCTACTACTTCAGGATTGCGATCGCTACCCCAGATTGGTGCAGGCAATGTATCCAAACGACTATCATCTGCTTCTTGAATTAGTTTTGCCAAAAGTTCCTGATCAAAATCTAGCCAAGTCTCAAAGCCAAAATGATCGCGAAACATTCCAGGGGCAATATTCAGGGCTTTTAAACTTGCTTCCAAGGGCAGAGTTCCCGAACCGCAGAGGGGATCGTAAAACATTTGGTCGGGTTGCCAACCTGACATCTGGATTAGAGCCGCCGCAAGAGATTCTTTTAGCGGTGCTGCTCCCACCGCAGGACGATAACCGCGACGATGCAAGCTATTGCCAGAGCTATCGAGACTGACCGTGCAACCATTGTCATCAATATGTACACCGATTCGCACATCCGCTTCCTGTACATCCACATCCGATCGCTCGCCAAATTTCTCCTTCTGCTGATCGACGATCGCATTTTTCACCTGTAAAGCAGTGAAATGCGTATGATTGAGGTGATCATTTTTGCCAGTAGCATTCACCGCTAAAGTCATTTCAGGGGTGAGAAATTCTGACCAGTCGATCGCTTTAATTCCTTGATAAAGATCATCAGCATCAAGGCAATCAAACTGATCGAGATGCATCAAGATCCGAAATGGTAGCCGCGCCCAGAGATTAACTCGATAAAGCAAAGTGCGATCGCCTTCAAAGCTAACACCGCAAAATCCTGCCTCAACGGAATGAGCGCCCAGTTGTTCTAGTTCCTGAGCTGCGAGTGCTTCTAAGCCTCTTGCTACAGTTGCAAAGTATTGATTCATCTTTAAAATCCAGAGTAGATCTGCGGCGCAAAGCGCCACAGATCTACATATTTAAACAGGCTAGGATGGACTCTAACCATCGACCGATCGCTTAGAAGGCGATTGCTCTATACAACTGAGCTACTAGCCCAAACAATTTCACGGTTTATTATATTACAACAAAACTTTGTTTTTTGGAAATATTTATTATTGCTTCCACGTAATACAAAAACACAAAATGGCACGCCATTTTGTGTTTTTACAACCCAGTAAGATTAGCCGCATCTGTCTTTGCATGAATTGCGATCGCCTGTTTGCGATCGCTTACTCCAAGCTTGTGCAGAATTGCATGAATATGCACCCGTACTGTCCCTGACGAAATATAGAGAATCTCAGCAATTTCTTGATTAGTTTTTTGCCCAGACATCAAACTGAGAATTTCTTTTTCGCGTCGGGTTAAAGTATCAATTCTTGAACTTGATAGATTGTCGGGAGAGATTTCAGGGGATTGATTTTGAAAAGTATAATGAATTTCCGCCGTAGCAGTGGCATCCCACCAAGATGCGCCTGCGATGACTGATCGCATAGCTAGAATTAAGGTTTCGGCAGCAACTCCTTTCAGACAATAGCCCTGTGCGCCTGCGGAAACTAAGCGTGAAATTAGCGATCGCTCATTGCGTGAGGTGAGTACCAAAATCGGTAAGTTCGGGTGATTGAGCTTGAGTTGGCGACAGGTTTCCAGCCCACCCAGCCCTGGTAAACCAATATCAAGCAGAACGAGATCAAAGGTTTGTTGTTTAGCAAGATCGATCGCCGTTTCTCCATCGTTAGCCTCCGCTAAAACTGCTATTTTAGTTTCCTGTTGTAAACGCACCTGCAAACCGAGACGAAATAGTTCGTCGTCTTCAACTAACAGGATGTGGAGCTTTGCGTCATCCATCTTAATCTTAATTTTACTCGTCATAGGTAGTAGCACATTTTGAAAACTTGTAGCTTGTGTTCCAAAATCTCTACCAAAAATTCCCTGTCCCACAGGCAGGCTCTAAAAATCTCGACTCGATCCGTTCTGTCTCCTGCTTCACCAAATCCAGCATCGCATTTATACCAAATTAAGAAATGGCGTAGCCATTTCTTAATTTAAAAAACCTTACTGAGTTTGTTTTTTGATTCACAAAAGTGTTGTCACACTTTCGTGAATTGGTATTACCTCGCGTTGGTTGGTAAAAACTTCACCACGATCAGTAACCCTCTGTTTTGAGATCACCTGCTTTCCTGTAGTTTCTATACTCATTGGGTTCACTCTTGTTGCAACTCTTGAAGAACTTTTTTATATCTCTCCAAACGCTGAAAATCTTTTTCGGTGGGATTGGCAATTCGAGTAATATCCATGTTGTGTGTCAAATCGGCAATCTTGACTTTACGAGCGATCGCATTAGACTTTACCCGCAAAATATAGTCTTCATATTGCTCACCCTCAAGTTTGGTAATCGCCGCGATCGCATCGGTAATAAATTCAGGAAAACCTTGCTTGACTAAACTCTCAATTTTCAGATCGGAATCCTCGATCGCATCATGCAAAACCGCCACAATCTTACTTTCGAGCGTATCCATCTGTGCCATTACCGTTAATGGATGTGAAATATAGGGCTTTCCCGCCTTATCCAATTGTCCTGCATGGGCTTGGTTGGCGATCTCGATCGCTAAAGCCAGAAGCGTTTCAAAGTCTTTCATAATAACGAATACAGGTTAGGGCGATCGCGACTTCATCAGCACATTGCTGAATTACCACAACATCATCAAGGCTCAGAGCATTTGCCTTGCACCAACGCATCGCCAATATGCCTAAGACCTGTTCACGAAAAGTAATCGCGATCGCCAAATTAGTTTTGCATGGTTGATCTGGATCAGCTTGTTGGTTTGGAGACAGAGAAATTTGTGACTTTTTCAAGGTAATCGCCGTTTGCACTAAAGGATCGGTAGCCAAATCCCAAAGATAATCACCACATATAGCTTGAGTATCGATCAAAGCATCTTGCTCAACCAACTGCAAGATCACCCCATCTGCACCAAAATTTTGCCAAAATGCATCAGCTAGAGGCAGCATACATCCAGATATCTGGTTGAATTTCTGGGCGATCGCCACAATTACTGACAACAGAGCATTCTGAGCTTGCGATCGGCTCAACTCCTCAGAACGTTGCTTCAGCAAATCATAGCTATGGGTCGCCTCTGACACAACCAACTTCAGTTGATCTGGTTCCCAAGGCTTCGTAATATATTTATGAACCTGTCCAGAATTAATCGCATCGATCAAATCCGTAATATCTGTATATCCTGTCAATACGATTCGCATCGTATCAGGAAAATCGGAAACAGTACGACTCAGAAACTCAGTGCCATTCATTTCAGGCATACGCTGATCGGAAATGATCGCAGCCATCTCCCCTTCATGTTCCAGAATCTCTAGCGCTCTGATCCCACTATCTGCTCGAAACACCGTAAATTCTCTACGAAAGGTGCGATACAGCAAATCAAGGTTATCTTGCTCATCATCTACCACCAGAAGCTTCGGCTTTTTGGGATTTGTTTTATTTGGTTCAGTAGCAGAAAAAAGAGAAGAAGTCATGAGCAAAAGTAGGTTGAATCCCGACTGTAAGTATAGCAATGCTATCAAAATATAAGGGGCGCAATGCGCCCCTTATATTTTGGATCCAAAAGCTTCGCTTGCGAGGCTTTTGTATATTTAAGCTTTAACAACTTCGCGGCTAACTTGCTTCAATTCGCCCTTGGCATACTTAGGAACAAAGTCATAAATACTAACTTGCTTGATCTTGCTAGCTTGACCAGCAGCTTCAAACTGGGTATAGCGATCTGCACATACTTTTTGCATGTACTTGATCGAAGGCTTCAAGAAGTGACGTGGATCGAATTCCTTAGGATTCTTGAACAATGCTTCACGCACAGCCGCAGTAATCGCAAGGCGACAATCGGTGTCAATATTGACCTTCCGTACACCGCACTTAATGCCCTTTTGAATTTCTTCAACAGGTACGCCATAGGTTTCAGGAATTGCGCCGCCAAACTCATTAATCATGGCAAGTAAATCTTCAGGAACTGAAGAAGAACCATGCATAACAAGGTGAGTATTAGGCAAACGGTTGTGAATTTCTTCGATACGGCTGATGGCAAGAATTTCGCCAGTAGGCTTGCGAGTAAACTTGTAAGCACCGTGGCTAGTACCGATCGCTACTGCAAGAGCATCAACCTGAGTACGCTCAACGAAGTCAGCAGCTTCGTCAGGATCGGTGAGAAGTTGCGAATGATCCAACGCACCTTCAAATCCATGTCCATCTTCAGCTTCACCCTTACCAGTTTCAAGGGAACCCAAACAACCTAGTTCGCCTTCGACGCTTGCACCAAAAGCATGGGCAACTTCGACAACTTTAGAAGTAACTTCCACGTTGTACTCGTAGCTAGCAGGTGTTTTAGCGTCAGCTTCCAATGAGCCATCCATCATCACACTGGTAAAGCCATTTTGAATTGCCGAGAAGCAAGTTGAAGGAGCATTACCGTGATCTTGGTGCATCACGATGGGGAGATGAGGATAGGTTTCGGCAGCAGCCAAAATTAAGTGACGCAGAAAATTTTCGCCCGCGTAATTGCGTGCGCCACGAGAAGCTTGTAGGATCACAGGGCTGTTGGTCTCATTAGCAGCCTGCATGATCGACTGGATCTGCTCCATATTGTTTACGTTAAATGCAGGGATGCCGTATCCGTTTTCAGCCGCATGATCGAGCAGCAGGCGCATTGGTACTAAAGCCATATATAAAATCTCTCCTAGACTAAATCGAGCTTGTTTCGATTATTAACAATCTTAAATCATTTTGAAGAATTATATCTAACTAAAAAAGGGCGCGAAGCGCCCTTTTTTAGTTAGATATTCTTTTCGCTAAGTTCGCGACTCATATAGTCAAAAGGTGCTGCTAACCAGTCTGCATTTTCGCCAACTAAGTCCATAACCGCCTGTTTCATGATTTGAATGCCTAGTACTGTTGGTCCAATTGGCACTCCTAGAGAGCTATAGGTATCACGCAAGCCTTGTAATACTCTTTCATCGAGAACATCATTGTTACCTGCAACTAGAGCGTAGGAAGCATAGCGAAGATAGTAGTCCATGTCACGCAAGCAAGCTGCAAAACGGCGCGTTGTATAAGCATTGCCGCCTGGGCGAATCAAGTCAGGAACTTCTTCAAATAGCTGAGATCCAGCCTTACGTACTATCGAAGCAGCATTAGCGGTGATTGCCGCAGAAGCGGCTAAGCGGGCGTTGCCAGTTGCAAAAAAGGATTTGAGGGTATCCATGGCATCGCGATCAAAATATTTACCAGTTGCATCATAAGAACCGATTAGGCTGGTAATTGCATCCTGCATGTTGTTGTCTCCGTTAATTTGTCTTTAATAAATGTATCGGTAACGTATTTGTAAAGTTTGTAAACTATATATAACTTAAACTTGGCAACCTATCCTTTGGACAGTTACCGAAATTATTTTACTGTGCTTTCAGCGACTTACCAAGCCCTACTCTATATAAATGCTATATCTACGATTCTCAATTTTGCTTAAGACATAAAACCCAACAGAGAATAGCGGCGCTTTGCGCCGCTATTCTCTGTTGGGTTAAGGGCTTTGCTATATGCAGACTCAGCAATTCTCATTATGAAACCGATTTTGGTGTTTCCAGCGCCGMCGGCGC
>NZ_NDHW01000250.1 GCF_002251945.1 Pseudanabaena sp. SR411 | reverse complement strand
TACTAATTTAGATAATATTCCTGAGTGGGTGGGACTAAACACAATTATTCGGGTTGAATCTCAACGTACTCTTGTCCGTGACAATTATTTTGCTGAACAGCCAGTGCATACTCGTTACTATCTTGCTTCTTTCTCTGATACTGCATCTGGATTTGCTGAAAGGATTCGTTCATATTGGGGCGTGGAAAACAAAGTTCACTATGTTCGTGATGTCACTCAGGGAGAAGATAAATCTAGAATTCGGACTTCCCCTCTAATCAATACTTGGGTAGTTGCACGCAACTTTGCCATCAATCTCTACCGTTCTAACCTCTTTGATAATATGGCTCAAGCTCAACGCAAGTGTGCTTTTGGTCTTGATACTCTCAAACGCATCTTTAAAATGAAATAGCCCTGCAATGAAACCAATGAAGACTGGTATCAATGCCAAACCTGCCAACAAATCTTTCATATCCCTGAATTAGGGATTTTGCCAGACACCAGTAACCATTACACCTGTCGGGCGAATAAATGTAATGGTAGATTAAAAGCTTTTTCAGGCAATCAACTAGCCGATCATCACTATCGTTACTTAATTGGCAAGCGATCACCCATTGCCATCCGAGCCGCCGAGCATACCGCCCAACTTGGTACAAATGAACTAGCGCAACGGGAAAGCCTATTCCGTCAGAGTTGGATTAATCTTCTGAGTTGCTCTACAACATTAGAAATGGGGGTAGATATTGGTGAACTCCAAGCTGTAGCTTTACGGAATTTTCCGCCCCATGTCAGCAACTATCAGCAAAGAGCAGGACGCGCAGGCAGACGCACCGATGGTGTGGCAGTCACATTGATGTATGGTCAACGCCGTCCCCACGATCGTTATTATTTCGAGCGTCCTGAAAAGTTAATCGCAGGGAAAAACCTAATCCCAAAATTAGATCCCACTAATTTCAACATCCAAGAGCGTCATATTCGTGCTGAATTATTAGCAGCATTTTTACGCGAAAACCTAACTACTGCCCTCGCTGCGGAAAATGTGAAAATTAGCGAATTCTTTGATTTGCCAATCACTACATTCATGCCATTACCCAATGGAACTATACCAACATGTTCAATCTGTGCAGAATTTCAAAACTGGTTAAACTCTGATGCCGCTAGAACAATTACGCAACTATGGCTAAATCGTTTAGGAAATACTTCCACAGAGACACCTAAAGCAGTTCTTAGCAACTTCAATACAAGAATTATACACGATCTTGTAGCATCACAGATTGCCGATTGGAACACTTTAGCTAACGAGATATTTGCACAAAAGGAATTACTGACTGATCCATCGGAAATTCAGAATATTCAAAGAATCGCTAATCGCATGGCTTCTATTAAAAGGGAATTAGAAAAAATAGGCGATCGCCGTCTCCATGATGAATTGGCAAGGGCAAGCATATTACCGATCTATGGATTCCCAATTGACGTAGTGCGCCTAATGACTAATGAAAGCAGTGGCTACCGTCAAAACGCAGGGCAAAACAGACATCGACTAGAACGCGATCGCCGTCTGGCTCTGGGAGAATATGCCCCCAGTCAAGATGTCGTTGTCGATGACCGCGTACATACCAGAGTTGGCGTATTTCGAGTCGACACTTTAGAAAAACGATACTACTGGGTTTGCGAACACTGCTATCACTTTCAATCACAGCAGCAAGAAGCAGTTGTAAATTCTTGCCCAACCTGTCAAAGAGTTCCTTCATCTGCGGCGAAAGCGAAAACGAGACAGTACCGAGTTCCCACCGCTTTTGTGACCGACCAAACCCAAGCCCCTCGCGTAACTCCCTACGAAAAGCCAATGCGTCAACCCACCTCACAGGTGTTTTTAGCGCAGGACGGCAGTAACCCTGAAACATTCGGTGCGTCTAGCGAGGCTTATAGCCTAACCTGTAGCCAAAATGGAGCATTTTTCTTAGCCAATAAGGGTAAGAGCGATCAAGGTTTTGCTATCTGTAATTTTTGCGGGCGCGATCTCAACCATGATCAAATTAAAAAAGGAAAACATACTCGCCCTAGCGATGGCAGGGAATGTATGGGAGGATATACCCGTATCCATTTAGGTCATGAGTTTCGCAGTGATTTGTTAAAGGTTCGATTTAGTCAGATTTCTAGTCAATACCGATTATTTCAACAAGTCACCCATCTCGCTGATGGTCATGAAATTGCTACCCAAACGGACGAGGCTACAACTAATACAGGCTTTTGGCGATCGCTACTCTATGCTTTGCTTGCTGCCGCTGCACAAGTGATTGACGTGCCACGTAATGAACTTGATGGCTTATTTCAACCCATTCAAAATAGCAATGGCATCGCCGAAATCGTGATCTATGACAGTGTGCCAGGAGGTGCAGGCTATGCTCAACAAATTGCCAGACAGTTTCAAGCAATTTTGCAAAGAACTTACGAATTAGTCCAGTCTTGCGATTGCGGTAGTAGCTGCTATGACTGCTTACGCACCTATTCAAATCAGATTTTCCATGCAGAACTCGATCGCTATGCAGTTATAGAATTTCTCAAACCATTACTAGAAAAGATAGAACCGAACGAAACACTAACAAGTTTTGCTCCAGATGCTCATCAAATTGCGTTGCTCAAAGTCAATAGCAATTTCATGAGCTATTGCCGTCAGGCGGTATCAGCTATTTGGTATTTACCTAGTTTTGATGAATCCACGACAGGGCTAAATTGGTTTAAGCATTTAGAGGTTCTAATCAAAGATTCAGAAAATCCAATAGAATTAATTCTCCATGAACTTCCTCGACCTAATTCTGATGAGCAATTATTTCTCAGAAAGCGTCTCTGTCAGTGGATTGACCTAGGTTTACTCATAATCTATCAAGCTGATAATCATGGTGAGTATCCTGAACTAGCAATGCAAATGCGATCGCAAAGTCCCATAGCGCTTAAATTACATCCAGATACAGAAGAGAACACATGGCTTGAAACTCGTAGTGATCAAGGTTACGAAGTTGTAAAAGCGCGTTTAGAAAACCTGCGATCGCATTCAGTTCTCGCATCACAACTCAATGATCCCGATACTCAAGTTATCTATCCCAATCCTCAAGATTCCCAATGGCAAAATCTGACACTCGAAGAACTGCGCGATCAATTAGGCTTAACAACAATCTTGCAAGATCAACAAATCAAGCGAATTACCTACAGCGATCGCTATTTGCAACCCCAAGAAGCAGAAATTCTCGCCGATCTCTTACAGGGCAATTGGCTACAAACCAATACCCAAATATCAGTACGGATTCTAGAACAAAGAGATCAGATACCAAACCGACGCGCAGACACTGAGAGAGCTTTAATCCCGATTAACGCGACAGTCACACAGCAGCCATTACGCGATCGCCAACATTTTGATCATGGGCGATCAATAGAAATTTACAGATGCGATGGCAAGCATTTGCGAATTCTCTTAGACAAAGGTATGAGTTTTTTGAAAAAGAAAACATCTTCTGTTTATGAAGTAACTAGCAGTACTTATATTGTTGTTAGTGTGCAGAATAGAGATCGCCTATGATGAAACTATCTAAAATAATTATTCATCGGAATATTTAGCAGAAATTCAGGAAGTCCGTGTCACGAAAAGGCGAATCAATTACACTATCTATCAAAGAGCGCGACAAAGCTAATTTAGAAGCGATCGCGATCGAACTTGGCATGACATGGGGCGATCGCCCGAATATCTCTAAGCTAGTCGAAGCGATCGCCCGTAAGCAAATCCAAATCTCCAAAAAGAATGACTGGGCAAGCGATCGTATTGAATCACTTGCTCGTACTTATAGACTACTGATTGATTATGGTGAACTTGAAAAAGCGCAAGTGATTGCCCATCTATTACTCGAACGCAGCGAACTGAATAATCCTCTGCGCCGAGATATTGAACGATTTCTCGACAAGCCACCTGAAATTTGGCGACACACCATTGATCGCTACATTAAACAGCATCAACCCTTCCAACTACAATATCTTGATGCTGTTGAACATCCCCATGAGTTCTCTATTTACTACGCCAAGGTAACAGCCCACGACAAGCGACTTTATCTTGACTGTTGGTGTGAAGATATTGCCAGAACCGATACAGTTCTGGCTTTGCAACATAATCGTTCTCTCAGACTTGATCGCATTCCCTTGGAAGCCGCGATTACTCCCATTCAAGGAATATGGCGATCACAACTCGATCAAATTCATGTCACCTTTAATTTATCGGGAAATCTTGCCTTTGCCTATAAGCCAAGAGACGAAGACATCGATAATACTTGGCTAGACTGCAATCCACCCATACGTCAAATCATCCGCAAAATCAACAATACTTTTTGGTTCTATCGCGAAATTATGCCCTATGCCGAAGACTGCGAAATTATTGAGCCTGAAGATGTGCGCGAAAAATTTAAAGAAAAAGTGCGATCGCTATACCTCAAATATTCAAGTGATTGATTTGTCTGTGATTATGACCATAAGCTTGCCGCCATTAGTACCATAAATTTACCGCTACTGAGTTTGAAATACCGATTTCACCGTTGGGTTCTCCTAGATTTGTCTCCCTAGATGCAAGCATAAGTTTGCCGAAAACCGTAAACTCTTGAAGCTACCAAAAGCCTTGAGCAGCGTGGTGTTATCTTCCTGCTGCATCTGGATTTTTCTCCCATCGCTGATTTTACCACTCCAGTCACAGACAAATTTTGCCTGTGGCTGGGCTAAAGGGCTTAAGGAGACTGAATATAGCGGACATCTACTATCAAAACGCTGACTGGCTATGTGTTAGAGTCCTTTGCCCTAGAGGTTGATACCATAAGTTTGCCGCAGCGGCAAACTTATGGTCATAATCACATTGTCAATCATTTATCAAAAAAACAATCCTATTAAACCTAAATTATCTTAGATTAGTCTTAGAACAAATAATCATCAATTATTTGCCATTAAATTTATACGAATAAGTATTTATACTCATTTTGATTAACGTGTTTTCAAGGTTTCAGGAGTTTACCTGGCGTGTTGCGATATATTGAAGGGGTATCTGCCCGTTAGTTAGCTGTCGTTATGCAAAAATGGTTTAATACTGCTGGTCCCTGTAAGCCTGACATTCACTACATGTTGTCAGCAACAGAGCGCTTGCCTGAAATCAAACAATTAATAGCTCAAGAAAACTATTTCGTGA
>NZ_NDHW01000249.1 GCF_002251945.1 Pseudanabaena sp. SR411 | reverse complement strand
GCCGCAAATACATTTGTTGCTGTAGCTTCAAAGCCTCTGAAACCCTTTTAGGGATTGAAACTGATAGCTATCAACGTAATCATCCTAATGAGTACAAAGCTTCAAAGCCTCTGAAACCCTTTTAGGGATTGAAACGCAAGCAAATCGCTTGAATCATTTCTCTTCTATGCTTTCTTCAAAGCCTCTGAAACCCTTTTAGGGATTGAAACTGACTGTTTCTTGTTCATCGCTTTAATACTCTTTAGGCTTCAAAGCCTCTGAAACCCTTTTAGGGATTGAAACTAGTGCCTTGGAAATAATCAGGTTGATTTCTTTTTGCTTCAAAGCCTCTGAAACCCTTTTAGGGATTGAAACATACACGTTAGGCTTTAAACCTTGCATGAGTTTCATGCTTCAAAGCCTCTGAAACCCTTTTAGGGATTGAAACTGGGCCAGTCGGCATTGGTGTAGGTGCTGTTCTCGGCTTCAAAGCCTCTGAAACCCTTTTAGGGATTGAAACACAGAGATAATTCTGGTTAAAGATACATGTCTAGGGCTTCAAAGCCTCTGAAACCCTTTTAGGGATTGAAACGCCTTCTTGAATAAGAAACCAAAATCTAACTTTCTTGGAGCTTCAAAGCCTCTGAAACCCTTTTAGGGATTGAAACCGCCTATTTCGGAATCTTGCATAGCACTTACAGATAGAAGCTTCAAAGCCTCTGAAACCCTTTTAGGGATTGAAACAATGTATAGCTAGCACCCATGCCAGAAGCAGGACGGTGCTTCAAAGCCTCTGAAACCCTTTTAGGGATTGAAACTATCTAGCTGATTTGCCGTCTTGGCAAGCTGACGGGTACGAAAGCTTCAAAGCCTCTGAAACCCTTTTAGGGATTGAAACTTGGTACAAACTAAGCCGATCGCCTCAGCAGTTGACAACGCTTCAAAGCCTCTGAAACCCTTTTAGGGATTGAACCCCCCCGCAATTAGATTTTGATGCTGATTCTGTATGCTGCTTCAAAGCCTCTGAAACCCTTTTAGGGATTGAAACAAGGATGAGTTGATTATGCGGTTGCATGATGCTTTGCTTCAAAGCCTCTGAAACCCTTTTAGGGATTGAAACAAATGTCTTTTCACCAAGCCTGTAAAGCCCTGTAAGCTTCAAAGCCTCTGAAACCCTTTTAGGGATTGAAACCATAAGACAATAATAAAATCTGCATTTGCTGATTTGTAATTTCAGCCCAACTAAGTGTCAAGCGTAATTTGCTGTCTTTGAGATTTAAAGCAACTAATCTTGGCTCACGCAGATGCTCTAATGGCTCAATAGTCATGTCTTATGTAGCCTGTGTGCGGAGTTTTGGCTCTGAATCAATGGGGATCAGGCTCGCTTGTTTTAATTCTAAATCTAGAGATCGAGATCGGTAATATTGCAAATTTCCATCGTTACTCTGCATAGCATATATCGCATTAGGAAATACTTCACGATAAGCCTGTAGTAGCGATAGTTCTTCCAGTTCTTGAGCGGATGGTCATGGGTAAAGAGATCACCTTATTTTTCATTAAGTTGTAATGCTTTTTGATTGAGAAGTTCATCAGTAATATTGCCAGCGTTGCTGCCAAAGCGTTTTTTGACTTCACTGGCTGGAATCATGCTTTCACTTGCCACACAACGGGGAAGCTTACCGAGAATTGAGTGATAGTTGGGATTGCAAAGAGCGCATTCAACTTCTCCATCGAGAAGCATCTAAGGATTGCTTCCGTAGTAATAATCAAGCGGATCTCCCAAGGATGGTAGAAACACA
>NZ_NDHW01000248.1 GCF_002251945.1 Pseudanabaena sp. SR411 | reverse complement strand
AAGTATTTGTATCTGTATGTAGCCATGTTCGAGTGGGCATACAATCTACGTTGGATTGATTTTGACTTCCTGCGTCGGCTTCTTTTCCCTCCTTCCACCTATTTACCTAGATGAGCGATATGGTTATCTAGTAAATCTAGTTCAGTAACATCTTCGGGAAGTCTGCAAATAAAAGTCACTGAGCAATCTAAGTATCCTGTCCTTTCAAGTGAATCAACACTAATCATCAAGCCTTTTTTTAGAAACTTTTTTAACAGTTATCTCATAAAGATTTGTTGGGGTTCCTTGCTCTTCCAACCATATATCGGCTGGCTTTTTCGAGGTTGTATTTGTGCCAAATACACTTTCTTCTCCACCTACGACGCTTACATTCGATTCCTTGAAAATTGATTGAAGTAATATTGATACTAGAAACTGCGGCAACTGACCTGATTCTGGGTATTCTAGAGTAAACTTTATTACATTATTTCCAATTTCAAGCTTTGACTGTTCGGTTACATCGACTTTAATCAGAGAATGAACCTTTATCTGTTGTGCATATTTCCACAATCTAAAAAAGAAATAATCAATTAGAATTAGCCTTTTTTTGAGATCATCTTCTTTTCTAACAATTTGAAGGAATTTAACAACAGCCATAGCTGCACTTTGAGGTCTACGCCCCCTAGCCCAGTTTTCATCTAATTGGCTAATGTTTTTTGCAACATTTAACGGATCAGATTTTCCACAAGGAATTCCATTCTCTTTTAATGCATACCAGATACCTTCTTCAAAAATTGATCTTGGATTACATTTATAGAAGTCATTCAATGGATCGTAATTATCGTTTAAATGCATACCAACTAGAGCGGTTACTACAATCCCCCGAAACCCTTTGGCATTAATCTCAATTAAGTCCGTAAGCAGTTTGTAAATTGGCGTTTTTTCGGTAAATCCTGGAAAATCTCCAGTTGACTTTGTTTGAGCTATACCAATTTTAGTCTTCACATAGGCTCGTGCATCACTGTTTCTTTGGGTCGTCTTAGAAGTATTGCTCATTATTTAGATACCAAAGAATGTTTTAGTAAGTTGTTGTAGTCGGAGATTGTCACTAACCCTGAAAGCTCTTAGAATTAGTGAGAATTCGAGTACATCTAGCCTTCTCTCAAATTTTTCTATCTTGCTTATATCTGGCTGTTTTACACCAATGAATTTGGCTAGTTCAGCCTGTGAAATGTTAAGACGTTTTCTCTCCATAGTTAGCTCTTCAATTAAAAAATGATATTTTTCATCGAAAATAGTTTTTTCTTTTCCCATAACAAGAATTATGCTATATTTTTCAAAATATTCGATTATGGAATAATTTGATGAAGGCTATATCTCTTTTTAGTGGCGCTGGTGGCATGGATATTGGCTTTGAGCGTGCTGGGTTTGAGGTAGTGGCTGCGAACGAACTAGATCCTCATGCTAGTGCAACCTTTAGAGAAAACCACAGTAAAACGAAATTATTCGAGGGGGATATCAATGACCATATAAGTAACCTAGCTTCATTCAAAGATATTGATGTTGTGTTTGGTGGTCCACCATGCCAAGGATTCTCTGTAGCAGGCAAGATGAATCTAGATGACCCCAGAAGCGAATTAGTATTTAGCTTTGCTGACTTAGTAGATCGGACTCTTCCAAGGGCTTTTGTAATGGAGAACGTCAAAGCACTTGGAGTACTCATGAAGTTTTCGGAAATCAGAAAGCAGCTAATTGCTAGGTTTCAGAAATCAGGGTATTCGGTTCAGCTTCATATTCTGAACTCAAAAGACTTTGGTGTTCCACAAGTAAGAGAAAGAGCTTTTTTTATAGGGTTGCGAACAGGTGATCATAAGAATCTAACACCTGAATTTGTGAGTCGAATGAAACCTGCACCGACCTTGCGTGAAGTTATAGTTCCACTGGGTAAGCCAGGCTCACCTAAAAATAGCAAGATTTGTAATGCAAAAGTGACCTTGGCTATTAAACCTGTTCTTAGAAAGTCACCTTATGCTGGGATGTTGTTCAATGGGCAAGGTAGACCACTTAACCCTGATGGATGGGCAAGCACATTACCCGCAAGTATGGGAGGCAACCGCACACCCATCATTGATGATTACCACCTTTACCAAAATAAGCCTTCATGGGTAGAAAACTATCATCGTCATCTTATAAGTGGTGGAAAATCAAAAGGATTCCATCATGTGCCATCTTATCTCAGACGACTAACAATAAATGAAGCTGCACTTCTTCAAGGCTTTCCTGAAAGCTACATTTTTTGCGGTCCGAATAGCAAAATTTACTCCCAAATAGGAAATGCTGTTCCTTGTGAATTAGCTCATGTCGTTGCGAGTGTGATATCAGCCGCACTTTAAAAATA
>NZ_NDHW01000247.1 GCF_002251945.1 Pseudanabaena sp. SR411 | reverse complement strand
GTTTCTAGGGCTGTATCTGTCTTGGCGGATAGTAGCAATAGTTGATAGGGGCGCGAAGCTGAGGATGCTTCTAGTTCTGGCGCTTCTTCTAAAACTACATGGGCATTTGTCCCACCAAAGCCAAGAGAACTAACACCTGCACGACGGGGCAATCCATCACTTTTCCATTCACTTAGCTGAGAGTTGACATAAAAGGGACTATTATCAAAGTCGATTTTAGGATTCGGCTTCTCAAAGTGTAATGTTGCTGGAATTTGTTTATGTTTTAAGGCGAGGACAGTTTTGATTAAACCTGAGATTCCCGAAGCTGCCATCAAATGCCCGAAGTTGGTTTTGACAGCCCCGATCGCACAAAATCTACGTTTATTAGTGTAACGACGAAAAGCTTGGGTCAGAGCCGCAATCTCAATCGGGTCACCCATCTCTGTAGCCGTGCCATGAGCTTCGATGTAACTGATTGTATCTGCACTAATCCCAGCCACATCTAGAGCGCCCACCACCACATCAACTTGACCATTGACACTAGGTGAGGTGAAGCTCACTTTTAAGGAACCATCGTTATTAATCGCCGAGCCTTTGATCAATGCTTCGATATGATCACCATCAGCGATCGCGTCTTCTAGTCGCTTTAGCACCACAATGCCCACACCTGATCCAAAGACAGTTCCCTGTGCTTTTGCATCAAAGGTACGACAATGTCCGTCAGGCGAGGTGATATCCCCAGCATGATACATATATCCAGACTGCTGAGGAACATGAAGGGTTACGCCGCCTGCTAAGGCGATATCACATTCTTGATTGAGTAGACTTTGGATAGCTAAATGCGTAGCTACCAGAGAAGTAGAGCAGAAGGTCTGGACATTTAAGCTAGGACCCTTGAGGTTTAATTTGTAGGAGACGTTTGTTGTCAAAAAATCTTGCTCGCTGCTGAATCCGTAGGGATTATCCAGATTAGGGACACGGATGAGGTTGTTTAGTAAATATCGGTTAATTGCCGATCCGCCATATACCCCAATTAGCCCTTTGTAAGTTTGAGGATTGTAACCAGCATTTTCTAAAGCTTCCCATGCTGATTCTAGAAAGAGGCGATTTTGCGGATCCATCAATTCCGCTTCGCGAGGGCTAAAGCCAAAGAATGCTGCATCCAGACGATCAATGTCTTCAATCATTGGAGCAGCTTTTACATAGTTGGGATTATCTAATAATGTTGGGGCAACGCCTGCACTTTGTAACTCCGAGTCAGAAAAAAATTTAATTGACTCTACTCCATTGCGGAGATTATGCCAAAATTCATCAATATTTTTAGCCCCGGGGAATCGACAAGCCATACCAATAATGGCAATGTCTAGCATGGGTTCTTGATGAGTTTCCTGACTGTTCATTTCATTTCCTAGGATGAGTACGATTAAATTACTGGAGTTTAGACTAAAAAAGGTAAGAAAGGCAGAGTAAAAGAGATACAAACTGCCTAAAGTAGATAAAAAAGAAAGACATATCTACAGCCATGATTATTGACAAACTACAG
>NZ_NDHW01000246.1 GCF_002251945.1 Pseudanabaena sp. SR411 | reverse complement strand
CATAGTAATTCCTATGCCGTATTTGATTCTTAGCATCATTGTACTAATTCTGGGAAGTTTGTGGAATTTGATTAAATATATCTTTAATGGATTTATAAAGGTGCTTGTAGCACTTTTGAACACTAAAGCCTTGCTAGTATTTCCAACTAAGCTAGTTGAGATTAAAGCTGATAATCAGGTTATTGTTTTTGGATTAGGAACTCCAGGGGTGACTACTTATTTAGCTGCCTTAACACTACTTTCTAGCCGAAAAATTGGCAACATTTTATTACGTATAGAACCGCTTAATCATAATTCAAAAGGACTGTCTGAATCAGCAAAAAATGTAATGATGCAATCAAGTCTTTTGTTAGGATCATGCTCAATTGAACGATATTTTTTTGGATTTACCATCGATCAGAAATATATTTTAGGAAAGCGCACAATTACTCATGGTTGCTTTTCCTGCAAAGATTTTCCTAGAGGAACTCCATTTCAAAATGACCTCTCCTATCTTGATGGTGGATTAAGGACGGAAGAAAATATAAATCTAAATGAAGCAGATATTCTTATTTTGATTTTATTCAATGGACAAATGAACGAAAAAGATCTACTAGCAGAACTTAAACCAATAATTAACGAATTAAGAAAGCGAGAAAAATTAGGTACTAGTCGAATAGCAATTGGTTTAAACAGGTGTGATGATGTAAAACTTTATACTCAACTTCGTCGATTTGGTGCTGAAAAACTATTTGAAAAATTATTTCCGAAAGCCTATCAAATCAATAAAGCATTGAAAACAGTTTTTGAGATCGAGTACTTCGCAATGTCTAATTTTGGAATGATTAGTACTAAACCTCCTGTGCCAAATGTTAACCAAACATTACTGGATAATGGATACACTAGTGGAACATTAAAGAATTCTCAAGTATGGAAACCATTCGGATTAATATCTCCTCTTTATTGGCTTTCTACTGGGAAACGTCATCCTCAACTTGATAAGGATTACTTATAATGAATATCTCAGAAATCACAACCACCCTCAAAATCCAACTCCACCAACACATTTCAATAAACGACCACAAAATCGCCATTGAATCCTATTGGGGACGCTTTGCCGATGTTCATTACTTCCAAATCCAAATAACATCCGACACCAACCAAACACCCCAACTAGGACTCCTCCGAGTCGGCAAAACCGATGGCGCACTCCAAAAAGAACTAGAACTCCGCCAACACCTAGCCAACCATCGCATGATCGCCCCCCTACTTGAGACAAACATAGTCGAACATATCTATATCTCCCTCCAACCCAACACAACAGACATTCCCATCCCAGAAGAAAATTATGCAATCAACTTTAACCTTGACCAACCCGAAGATGAACTTAGCGAACTAGAGCAACTATTCCCAGATGTTAACCTTGAAGAAACCTCAGAATACCTAGAAGAAGAACATTATGACCAACATATCCAAGACATCGAAATCGATCGTGGCATCCTTTGTTTAAGTTACTTACCAGAACTAGAAACCTCACTAGCAACTTGGCTAGAACCAGAAAAAGAACTTTCCAGCATACTCCCCGTCATCATTCAATTTTGCCAACTCATCAACTACATCAGCCAGCATGGCTGGAGCCTCGTTCAGATTAACCCCAAGGCGATCGCCATCACCAAACCCATCCAACTCTATGACCTCGTAGGCGCATTTAAAATCGCCGAAATCCCTGCAAATGCTATGATTGGAACCTACTGCCCTCCCGAACTTGCCTTTGGGCGACCCGTCGATGAACAGATGAGCAGCTATGCGATCGGCGTGCTTCTCTACGAAGCCATCCATAACCAACAACCCCGCGTCAGCGAAAACGTCCCCCTAGAAATCAAACCAATCCCAGGGATTTACCAAATACTCACAGCTTGCCTCGCCCCCAACGGCGATCGCCCCTCTGTATCTCAACTACTCAGCCTATTAGTCGAAACCCAGCAATCGCTCGGTCAGATTGAAATTCATTGGCAAGTAGCCAGCAAATCTACATTAGGACTCTCCATGAGTCGCTGGCAAAACGAAGATACCTACGGTGTCCGCCAGCAATCCATTGGAGCACAATCGGAAACACTAATGTTAGGTATCATTGCCGATGGCATGGGCGGTATGGAAAGCGGTGATGTAGCCAGTAAATTGGCAGTCAAAACCCTCATGGAATATCCATTGCCCACTAATATTGTGCATAGCTCCAAAGGCATATCTCAATGGAGTGAATGGCTACTTTCATCAATACGAGAAGCCAATACTCGTATTAGCAGAGCAGTCCGCAACGGCGGCACAACCCTGAGTGCAGTCCTCGCAATTGGCAAAGAACTAGCGATCGCGCATATTGGCGACAGTCGCATTTACCTAATTAGAAAAGGTTGCATTTGCCAAATAAGTGAAGATCATTCCCTCATCGCCACCCTACTCGCCACCGAGCAGATTACCTATGCAGAAAGCCTAAAGCATCCCGACCGTAACATCCTAACGCGATCGCTTGGCTCATCAGGTCGATTTAACACTGACCAGATCCAAACCCTAAAGACCTTTGGCGAAAGCCTGTTCATGAGTTTAGAGGATGGTGATATGCTGATCCTAAGCTCTGATGGTGTTTGGGATTTAGTTACACCCGATGAATTATGTGATATTTTCGTGAATTGTAATTCCATAGCATCAGCAATCAATCAAGTAATTGAATTAGTTTTAGCAAGAGGTGCTACCGACAATGCCACAATCATGGCTCTAGAATCTGCGATCGCGCAGCAATACAAATAATTAATATCAACTAATTGTGAGGGAAATAAACCATGCTCCAATGTCCTAGCTGCTCCATAGAAAACCCTGATAATGAAGACTTCTGCCAAATTTGTGGTACTCCTCTGAAAACAGCTCAAGCAATAACTTTCGATCTCCCTCGTGACACAATTCTATTAAATGGTAAGCATCTCTACAAAATTATCGGCAAAATTGATAGAGGTGGATTTGGCATCACCTATCGTGCTGAAGATCAAATAACAGGAGAAACAGTAGTTATTAAGGAGAGATTCCCAGGGAAGGGAAGAAAAGGATTAAAAGTTTTGTGGGGAAATATGTTTACTCGGATGATTCCAGGAACGACTAAAAATGAAGTTCAAGCTGCTGTAGAAGAATTCCGCCGTGAAGCTGAAACACTCCAAAAATGTATTCATAAAAGTATTGTCAGATATCGTGACTGTTTTGAAGAAAACGATACTTGCTATATTGTCATGGATTTCATCAAAGGAAAGTCACTAAATAAATTAATTGATGAACAAACAAGAATTCCTGAGCTTGAGCTTAGACAATATTTCGTTCAGCTAGCTGAAGCACTACGAGAGATTCATTTGCAGGGAATTTTGCATCGTGATATCAAGCCTGACAATATCATGATTACTCAAGACTTAAATCAAAATCGAGCAATTCTAATTGATTTCGGAACAGCTAGAGAATTTGAGGAAAATAAAACAGCAGATCATACTCAACTACTCACTCCTGGGTATGCCCCCCCCGAACAATATACTCCTTCTAGCAAAAGAACTGCTAGTGCCGATATTTACGCTTTATGTGCTTCTATTTATCACGGAATATCAGGCTGCTTACCTCCAATTGCAATGGAAAGAATTATATCCGAAAGAGATAAGGGTATTGATTCATTAAAACTTCCCAGTCAAATGGGAATAACTATTACTCCTGAGTTAGAAGAAATTATTGTGATTGGTATGGCAATTCATACCAATCAAAGATTTATCAATGTCGATCAACTAATTGAATTTCTTAATGGTAATCCCGTAAGCCGTGATCATATTGATGCTCGTAATCTTGTCAGGCAAGCCAAACTAGATCAAGCAATCAAAAAATATGAAGATGTTCTTTCTTCTAAAAAAGATAACTTTAAAGCTCTCATTGAGTTAGCACAAATCCTGCTCCACCAAAATCAATTAGATGAAGCTAAAGCAAATGCAGAACAAGCCTTACAACAAAGACCAAGTGAACGCGATACTAACGGCGTTTTAGGACTTATTTATTGCCGCAAATCAGAATGGCAAAAGGCGCTTCAGCATCTCGAAAAAGCGGCAAGTAGCCAATCAAAAAAAGCATGGATACTTCTAAATTTTGCTTGGGTCTTAGGCAAAACGAAGAATTGGTCGAGAGCAACTAACGTATTAGATACTGCATTAAATCTCGATGAAACTCAAGCTAACAATGAATATCTCGCATTTGCTAAAGGTTTAAAAGCATGGATTTTCGTAAATATAGGCGATTGGCAACAAGCAATTCCCAATGCAATTAAAGCAAGTTATATTTCTAAATCATCAAATTTCAAGAATGCTCAGGAACTCCAATATTGGGTCTACCCTTGTCAAGCATTAGCGATCGATAAGCATCTAGGCAGCAAACATCCACAGATGATCGCCTGTCTAGACAACTTTGAGACTCTTCTCCCCAATAACTCCTTTGTCATAGGATTTAAGGGATGGCAAGCGATCGCAAGTGGGGATATCGATGTTGCCTTGCCACTTTTTGAACAAGCTACCACCAAAAATAACGTTCCTCGTTGGATCTGGTTAAATTTAGCAATCCTGCATGAAAAATCAAAAGATGTCCACAAAGCAGGACAAACCTATGACAATTATCTGAGAATATTTAAGGATGACCCGTTTGCTATGTTACGTTTAGGCTCACTACTTGGAGAGCAAAAAAATTGGGAGAGAGCATTTGAGCTATTTGACAGAGCTACAAGTATACAACCTGATAGTGCGGAAGCTTTTCATAATAAGGGATGGACTTTACTTCACCTTTTGAAATCTAGCTACTCCATTAAGGGAAAAGATCAAACAAACCTATACAAAGACATGGTTGATTCTTATACTATGGCTGTGTCGCTTTATCGTAAACAAGGTCAATCTGCGATCGCTGATACACTTAAGAACAACAAATCTCTGATTTTTATTCCTTAAACAATCTGTATAGATTAGAGGAAAAGCGGTATGGCAACGATTCGTGTCTAAAACTACTGCTTGAAATCCTTTTCAGGCAGTGATTTTAGACGCGAATTTTGATAATTCCCAACTAAAGCTCAGAACAGAATGGAGCATTACATCTGAGCCACACATTCATTGGAAGCATTATTACACAAAGCTTCTTGTTCCAGAAAGATCGATAGATCGAGATTCGGCTGATTTCCGAGACATTGTAGAGAATTACAGCAAATTCCGATCAAACCCATCACAAAACAACCTACCGAAAAGGCTCAAAGCAGATGCCACAATGATGAAACCAATTAAGAGCATCCTCATCAGTACTGGAGTTTTAAAAAACAGTGCTATCGTGCCAGTGGTCTTAATTTGGTTGTGTCTGCTATCGTTCTATGGAATACGGTTTATCTGGAAAGGACCGTACAGTCACTTAGAGATTCAGGAAAAATTGTAGATGATAAGTTATTGATACATCTATCTCCACTAGGTTGGGAACATATCAACTTAAATGGAAACTATGTCTGGCAGCAGAACAAGGAAGTTGAACAGGGCAATTTCAGACCCTTGCGGACACCTGACAACGCTTAATGCTCGACAGTTCTCAAGATGGTTGCCAAGACTTCTAAGCCAGATGTAGAAATGAATGCAGGCTTAACGTACAATTTATTCCGTTTCGTGCGTTAACCCCTAATTGTCCATTTTGTTCTCGATCAATTTGCTCAAATAGAGATTTAATTTGCTCATCATCACTATGATCAACGGTCACGGCGATACATATCCCACCTGCTTTTTCCACTGCGGACTTGGTGTCTAATAAACTACCCGAAACAGAATCTGTAGAATTATCAGCATTCACGCTGCGACCCGTGATATAGACCAGCGCACCCGCGTCACCCAAGGCAATGGCAATACCTTTCCCAATTCCCCTTGATGCTCCCGTTACCAAGGCAACTTTACCTTTCAAATTTCCTGACATGAGAAATTGCCTCCATAGAGATATAGCTAATTAGAAAGCTTTTTTCTGATCTAGTCTATAGCTTTAGCATCCTCAAACAAATTGAGTAAATTCTTGGACTAATAGACAATAGAAATATTGCAGATAATATCTGATTCCATTAAGTTCTTTCAAATAGAATATTAATGTTCATGAACAAGAGAATGTACAGTATCATATTAAACATTCTAGCGAAATGAATTAACTATCGATTGTCCGACAACTAAATGAATAGTGATCTAAACTGCTAAAAAACTAACGAAAAACATGCATTTGGCAATACTTTACTAACAACTTAACAAAACGTCATCTGCAACATGGAAAGATTAAAACTAACTCTCTCAAACGCTGATTATCAGCAGTGCCTAAAGCTTTGTCGTAAGGGGACTAGCCACATCTCGATGCTCAATCGCGCTCAAGTGTTACTAGCTATGCATAATGGAGCTGACATCCCAGAAATAATCAAGGTTCTGGGTATCGAAAGGACTTGTCTATGGCGACTGCGAAAGCAATATCTTCGATGTGGTTTAAATGACGCTTTAGCAGATCATCGCCGTAAACGTGATGTTGCAAATACAGCCTAAATCAGCACTGTGTCGAGCTTCGGTGATTGACCAAAACAGGTCTATGGTGCAAGATGCAGTCAAGCAAAGAAGCCCAATTTCTCCCAAATTGAAAAAATGAAAACATCCCCAAACGATGGGATGAGAGTTACCTATACTCCTCATCGCAATGGTTCTAAGTTCTTTAATAGAATCCAAGACCCGCAAATTGCTACATTAACCGCCACAGTGGTCGGAATTGTCATTGCTTTCTCCTGTTCTAGAAGCATGTACCTGACCGCATTACTTGCCTTTATTGGCTTGCTGTTGGCTTTTCCCAAGACATTATTGATGCTGTATGGCAAAGTTGAGCAGCATTTGCGAAATCGTAAGTACAGCCCCGTGTTACTGCTAGGCACAGGAATTGGTTTCCTGATCGGTTTACTGTTGATTTTTACAATTGAGCCAGCTCAAGCCCAGTTTTTCAACAAAACTCAGACATGGTTAGGCGGTGCGATTCCTGGCATAAATGCATCTTTAGTTGCCCTAATCTTTAACGTGCTACGAGCATTGTTTGTGATTTATCTAGGGATTGGACTGGTGAAAGTGATCCAATCAGCCAGAAATGACGATGATTGGCAACAATTAGCGCGTACCCCTTTGATTTTGGTTGTGACAGTGACTATGGGAGATATCCTAGCCGCAGTTATTACTGGGGTTTAGAAACCATGTCAGACGAGTACAAATTCCGTAAGGTCAATGCCATTCTGGGTGCAAGCCCGAAGATTGGACCGTTTCCCACGGAACTGATTATTCCTTGGGCAATCATCAGCTTCACGTTGTTTATGATTTGCTACGTGTTTTTGAATATGTCATGGCTATGGGTATCAATCATCGTGGCTTGGGGGAATACGACATGGTGGATTTTAACGGGTTCCAAGCCCTATCGGTTTCTATCGAAATTTATCCCTGTACCGCGATGGACGCGAGGCGCGTATCGGTATAGGGACATGAGCAAACAGGAGCCAAAAAGATATGTCCGTCGCTAATCCAAAATTTAATCGTAAAGGCTATAAGCACTTTGAAAAGGAGCTTGCCGTAGAATGCATCCTCAAGTTTGAGCTACGAGATCGGACGGTGAGTTGCTTTGTCCTCAAACAAGGTAACTCATCCCTAGAATCATTGCAGTTTGTGTTTGGCTGGGAATCTAAAGGTATTCATACCACCCTGTCTGCCGAGCAAGAAACATCAATGTTTGACGCGATCCAATCGGGATTGAAAGATATCCCTGATGGCGAAAAACTGACGGTGCATTTTGGTTCGGTTAGTTCTGACAGCGATCGCCAAAATCAACTTCAAGAACTCTATGAACAAGCTGATACGCCGCAGTTAAAGTTTCTGGTGATGGGTGAGAAGCAAAGGGTACAGGAGTTAGCCAAAGCGGGTTTGAGAAAACCTAAATTCCTACGCCTCTATGCAACTTACACGATTCGCGGATCGACTGCCGAGGGCAATGATGCTCTAGAAAAAGTGCTGGCTTGGGTGCAGAAGCTGTATCAGCAATTGGTGGGACAAGAAAAAGAAGCTGAGCAGGAGCGTCATGAGATTGCTTTTGCTAAAGCCTTTACTGATGGATTTCTGAATTGGGAACAGATTCTATCCAATCGGATGGGTTTGGATTTACGACCCTTAACAGATCTTGAACTATGGGAACATCTCTGGCAGCAATTTAACAGCAGTGAAGCACCACCGATTCCACAATTGCTGGTGATGTCAGATCGTGGTGTGCAGGAACAAGTGACTACGCAAGTGCATATGAAAACATTATTGCTAGAGCGTCCTGACTCAATTCCTTTTGCTGACAATGGTTTCGTTCACCTAAAGGGCGAATACATTGGTGTCCTCACCTTCATGGATAAACCAGGCGGTTGGGTATCCAAGGGTAAACAGATGCGCTATCTCTGGGAAGCGATCGCCCGTGATGCGATATCAAACACCGAAGTTTTTTGTCAGTTCACAAGGGCAAATGAAACGATTGTCAAAGCGAATATGCAGCGCGTGACCAAGCAAAGCATTGTTTCGCAAGAGCAATCCGCTTCCTTGAATAACATCAATGTCAATGCGTCATTGAAACAACAAAGAGCGGTCAAAGCCCAAGAAGCACTCTATGAAGGCGCAATTCCGATCAACGTGGCGGTAGCGATATTAATTCGCCGTCCTAGTCCCAATGCCCTTGATGATGCCTGTCGTTATTTTTGTAGTTGTTTTCAACGTCCTGCATGGGTAGAGCGTGAAACTGAATATGCGTGGTTGATGTGGAAACAGACCTTACCAATTACGGTTGGTAATTTGCTCGCTCAACCCTTTCCCCGTCGTCATGTTTACCTATCCGATGAAGCAGTTGCCTTTACGGGTTGTGTCATGCCCAGATCCGTCGATGAGACTGGGTTTGAATTGATTACCGAAGAAGGCGGTATGCCTCTGTATCTGGATGTACGAAAGCATCGGAATATCGGTATTTTTGCCACGACCCGTGCGGGTAAGTCGGTATTGGTATCAGCTTTTATATCGCAAGCCCTATGCAACAACCAGCAAATTGTTGCGCTTGATTTCCCGAAACCTGATGGTACGAGTACGTTTACGGACTACACCCGTTTTATCGGCGATATAGGCGCATATTTTGATATCAGTAAAGAGTCATCAAACTTACTCGAACTACCAGATTTAAGAGCGTTCGCCCCTGAGCAAGCGGAAGAACGTCTACGAGATTTCAAATCATTTGTCGAATCAGCGCTGATGACGATGGTATTCGGAGCAAGTCAGCATGACCTGTCATCCTCGGAAAGACAACTGCGGCAACTAATTCGGGCTTTGTTAGTGCCTGTGGTCAATGCCTTCTTTGACGACGAGCAGATTAAATCCCGATACGATCGGGCGATCGCCGATGGGTTCGGCACAGAAGCATGGAGTCAGATGCCCACCCTGTCAGATTTCTTGGATTATTTTCTGCATCAAGGAAAATCGGAGATTGAGGCGGATGTGGCAAGCAGCGAACAGATCGATCAGGCTACTAATCAAATCACGATTCAATTACGGTTTTGGCTAAACTCTCGCATTGGTCAAGCGATTTCACGTCCATCTACTTTTCGCAGTGATGCGCGACTATTGGTATTTGCGCTGCGAAACTTATCGGAAGCGGAAGATGCAGCAATTCTGGCTTTGTCGGCATACTCAGCAGCCCTCAGACGCGCTTTATCATCGCCAGCCAGTATTTTGTTTATTGATGAAGCCCCGATCCTGTTTGAATATCCGACGATCTCAGAAATGGTGGCGCGGCTCTGTGCCAATGGAGCCAAGGCTGGTATCAAGGTGATTATTTCCGCCCAAGATCCTGACACGATCGCCAGATCGCCATCAGCTTCCAAGATTCTCCAAAATCTATCGACGAGATTAATTGGCAGAATTCAACCCTCGGCAGTGGATAGCTTTGTCAGCATCCTCAAATATCCCAGAGCCGTAATTGCACAGAATGCGGAGGAGCGTTTCTACCCGAAGCGGGAATCGATTTACTCGCAATGGTTACTGGATGATGGCGGAATTTATACCTTCGTGCGCTTCTTCCCCAGCTATATCCAGCTTGGGGTTGTGGCAAATAACCCCGACGAGCAGGAAGCCCGCACCGCTTTCATGGATTCGCTGAAAGATCCATACAAAGGATTAGCTGCTTTTTCGCGAGAGATGGCTAGTGCTTTGCGAGATGGGCGCAAGCTCAAATTACCTGAAGCCGTCCTTTGATTTCCAATCCTGAGCAACTTTCCTACAACACTATGAAAATCAATCGTCAAACCTCCAAAGCAATCGCCCTCAGTTTAGTTACTTTTTCGCTAATTCTGACCAGTCCAAGAGATGCAAGTGCGCTGCAATTACCAGTCCCTGCCGAACTCTCAGGATTAATCGCACAGGTCAATCAACTGATTACCTCAATTAATTCTGGTGACTTCCTGAAAGCGCAACTAGACAAGGCGCTCGGTCAATACCTACCCCAAGTCCAAGCCGCAATTACCCAATCAATCGGACAACTAGGCATCCCAGACCCTAGCAAAGCTGAAGCGGCGGTACTCGCCTCGATTAAAGGTGCATTTAACAGCGCTGGGTTAAATGGCACATTTACAAATCAAGGGATGGTTACTGCTTCAGTTACCAATGCTTCTGTCCAGAATGTCTTGGGAGAAGAAGGGCAAGCAAGGCTGAAGAAAACCCTCGAAGAGATGATGCTCAACGCTCAGAATGTCGGACAGCTATCGCTAAATACAACTACAGGCGCTCAAACCAATGCCGCGATCGCTAGTACGGCTCAACAAATTGCCGCCAACTCAGTCAGCTTTGCTCAGAGTGCATTTTCTATCGCTCAACAGGTAGATCTGCTATCACAGCAAGCGCAAGAAGCCGTAGCCACACAGGATGTACTGAAAATTGTGGCGCAACAAAATTCGGGCAATTCGGCAATTCTCTCGAATATTGCTTCCCAGTTTGGCAACAATGCCAATCAGCTTGGTAATGTTGCCAATCAAATTGGCGTGCTATCCGACCAGAATGCTCAAGTCGCCGAACAAAATAGCCAACGCACTCAGATTGAGGCACAGCAACTTGCTTTGCAAGTACAACAAACTCAGCAAGGTGCAACCTCCCTGCTCAATCTCAACCAGATTAATACCGCCCTTAAAGGCGATCGCCAAGAGCGGGTGATGGAACGCAACTCTACGATTCAACAACGGATGCCCTATACCTTCCTACGCTAAAGAGATTAACCATGCTGATTGCTCAAGTTATTGTCAACAATTCAGAGGAGGTATCACTAGCCGTGCAGGGGGCATGGCAAGATACGTGGGAACTGGCTTTCAATGGCACTCTCTACAAAGCTCTTACCAATCTCGGACTCATTATTGCCGTAGCTTCTTTACTGCTATGGACGATCCAATTTACCAAGAACCTAATTGATGACCAGAGTTATCGACAATTTGGTGAATTAATCTGGCCGATCATTGTGATTGTGCTGCTCACCAATGGCGGTCAAAACCTGATTGGGCTAACCAATGGGATGCGGACAGTAATCAACAATGCCAATAACTCGGTGTTGGGGGCGATTACCTCAACCGCCAAATTAGAGAAAACCCTATCCGCCCTAGCTGATTTCTCTGTCGCTCAAGAGCAAATAATTGCCTATCGCCAGCAATGCAATAGCATCACTAAAAATACGGAAATGCAAGCTTGCTTGCAAGAGGTGAATACCAAAGCCCAAGCATTACTGAGCGGCTATGAGACAAACTACGGTGCGGTGGCGGCGGCTTTGATTGGCAAGTTAAAAAAACAAATCGATAAGGCAAGCGAAAACCCACTGGAAGCAGTTACGAATCTGTTCCCTGGCACAATTATTGCCCGCTCGATTATGCTCGCGGCGATCGAGACTTTTATGATCGCAATGCAGTCGGCTTTTCAAGCTTTGATTGAAGTCGGTTTTCTGCTCACAGGTTTACTCGGTCCTCTTGCTGTCGGTGCTTCATTACTACCGATTGGCGCAAAGCCACTCTATGCATGGATGACAGGATTCTGGTCATTGGGTATGGCAAAGCTAAGTTTGAACATCATTACAGGACTTGCCGCCACGGCGATCGCAGCTTCCGCGCAATTGGATACGCTCTCGATCTCGATCACCCTTGGACTGCTTGCACCAATTCTTGCCCTAGCCCTATCGGCTGGTGGCGGTATGGCGATCTTTAGCGCCATTCTCTCGGCAGCAAGTGCGGCGGCTTCGGCTGGTTTAAATATCGGGCTACGAATTTCTAAGTAGGTAATCAAAATGAATTCATATACAGAAAACAAAACAGATGAAACTACTGCTTTGCATAGTTTTATTCCTGCTCCATCCTCTCCCAGTAAAGCCAAAACTCCTAAAGATGTACTGGTCGTCTCAATCCTGTTTGGCATATTGGGCTTATCGGCTCTCAATAGCTTGGGACTAATCGCCTTGACGGGTGCATATCTCTCCCTTGCCTCCCAGAAACCACCAACATTAGTACAGCTAGTTGGCGGGAAAGCGATTACGGCGATCTCGATGGAGAACAAAGCGAGATCGCCTGAAATTGTGAAGCAGTTTGTGACTCAGCAATTGCTTTCTCTGATGACATGGACAGGTGAATTGCCATCAGATGCTCAGAATGGTAAAGCCGTTCTCGATCCTGGTGTGGAAGTTACCTCCGCTCAAGGACTGAAAAAGAAAATTACCACGATCGCTTGGCAAGCAAGTTTCGGCTTTTCCGAAGACTTCCGCAAAGGTTTACTTTCATCGATCGCGGAATTAACACCGACAGAAGTATTTTCAGGTGGGAGCAAGGTGATTTTAGTGCCTCAGAGCATTACCGCCCCTGAAGAGATTGAAAAGGGGAAATGGAAAGTCAACCTCGTGGCAAATCTGGTTACTTTTAGTCCCAGCAATCAAGTTGGTGAATCGGTTCCCTTTAACAAAGAAATCTTTATTCAGGCGATCGATGTCCCTAACCTCAAAGCTGATGCTTCGCCATTAGAGCAAGCCATTTTCAAAGTTAGAGCCTCTGGTCTAGAAATCTATGCCATGCGCGACCTTGCCAGAACCGATCTGAAATAAGGCTTTCTCATTTTCTCGATATTGGATTAAATATGTGACAGGAGTTGCCATGATTACGGAAATTGTCGAACAGCCTCTAGTTGATGTAAAAGCTACTGAAAAAGTTAATGTAAAAGCTGATGAAATTGACTTTGCCTATCTAACGGGTTTTCAGCCTGATGTACTGCCAGATGCGGGTGGTGAAACCAACGATGTTGATGAAGATGACGATCTCGCTCCAGAGGGGCATCGCACCATACGGGGACTGATTAGTAGTCCTTTTTCCAAAATTGCTTTGGTCGGCGGCGCGGGCTTATTTGGCTTTTTGCTAGTCGGACTATTCATGAATAGCGTCATGTCATCCAGTGCCAAACCGTTAGATGCGAAATCTGGTGGCAAAGATGCGAATGCTGTTGTCGCTTCTACCCTCGATCCCAAAGATGCGGAAATCGCGAAGTTCAAGACCGATTTGGCTTTGGGTAGTCAGCTTTCCGCAGGTAAATCGAAAACATTGCGTCCAGCCGTTTTACCGAAGACAGACTCTAAACTCGATGGCAAAGATAAGGACAAGCCAGACCCAAATACCACGAAATCTAGCGATCGCGCTCTTGAGTCGCCTGTAATGAGCAACCTATCAGCGCCGCCATTGGCAAGTGCACCCATCTATCCTGTACGACAAATCATGTCGCCAGTCGAACCGATGGTGATGCCCTCCCGTATTTTTGCAGCTATTCCACCTGCGGAAATTAAAAATCCTGCTGAAGAATGGCAGAGATTGGCAAGCATTGGTAGTTACGGAAATCTGGCGGCTCCTAGCGAAATGCCGAAAGTGATCGCGCCTAACCCTGCGATCGCTAGTAATGTCAGCACCCAAAGCCTTGTGATTGAGAAACCGCGCTCAGATTCTCTAACCAGTTATCTCGCCCAATCCGAAAAATCACTTCAGGCTACCAGTGCCAATACTTTGCTAGTGGGGACTACCGCAAGAGCATCATTGAAAACAGCTTTGGTGTTCTCCACTGATGGTAGTCGTGTGATTGGCTCTGCACCAGGACTAATCCCGAAATTTATCGTCACGCTCCAAGAAGCGATTTCAACGGCGGATGGGAAAGTGGCGATTCCTGCGAATGCCTCTCTAATTGTGGTTGCGCGTCCCTTGGATGCCAAATCAGGATTATCAGAACTAGATGTGGTTGGAATTGTGATCAATGGTCGAGAGCTTACGCCTCCCGCCAATGCGATTACGATCCGTGGAGCGGATGGTGCGCCGTTAATTGCGGATAAATACTTCGATCGCGGTTCGGAGATTAGCGGTATGGACGTAGGCACTTTTCTGACCTCCGCCCTTGCTGAAGTCGGCAAACTCACCAATAGTCCGACTAGTACCAGCAGCATATCCACGCTTGGCGGCAGTTCTACGGTTAATACTGCACCACCACCGAATTATATTGGGGCGGCGCTCAGTGGTGGCTTTGGCATTCTCTCAGAAACTTTGAATCGTCGTAGTCAACAGGCGCTCGAAGAAATCAAAACCCGTCCTAATGTCTTCTTTATCCCCGCAGGTAAAGAACTACAGGTATTTGTGAATCAGTCGGTGACTTTCTAATTAACTTCTATCAGTTGTTGAGTTCTATGGTTATGAGCTTTCTGGAGTTTAGACTAAAAAAGGTAAGAAAGGCAGAGTAAAAGAGATACAAACTGCCTAAAGTAGATAAAAAAGAAAGACATATCTACAGCCATGATTATTGACAAACTACAGGAATTTCG
>NZ_NDHW01000245.1 GCF_002251945.1 Pseudanabaena sp. SR411 | reverse complement strand
GTCTAGTCCTGACAGTCGATTTTGTCCTTTCTTGACCAGTTGTGGTTCAAACTCTCCTTGCCGATCTCGGGGGACTGCGATTTCGGCTACACCAAAGTCGCCTTGAACTTTTTTCTGGCTATAACCGTTACGACTGTTGCTTTGTCCTTCTGGTTTCGATTCATGCTTCTTGTACCCTAGATGGGTCGATAATTCTGCTTCCAAGGCTCGCTACACTAGTGCGGTGGTTAGTTGTTTCAGGATTCCTCCTTCTCCGAATAAGTCGGGTGGTGTTTTACATTCTTGCAGCAATTCATCGAGTATTTCTTTGCAGATATTCATCTTTGTGGTGTTAGTAGTTGTGTGTCTTGATTATCTCTCTGTATACTTCCTAGACTTTACACATTTCACTTTACACTCTCCAATGGAATCATAAAAATGTTGCTCAAGTTTTGATGCATCGCTGTGCTTATCTCAATGATATGCTTGATTCACTGAGTACTTATACTCAGTGAACTGAGATGATCCCATTGGCATTAGACATACAAGACTATAAACTAGCCTTTGGGCGTGCTTAACGATGCTTTACATAATCGTTATTTAATTTACTGCTATGCCCTTTTTTTCATATTTTTGCTCTTTCTGCAACCTCTTTCCAGAATGGTGCAAGCTCTCAGTTAATTATTTTATCCTTCCATTACGAGCGGAATGTGGGATAGATAATGAATATCTAAACGACTGCGATCATACACATGAAAATATCTTCGCAATGGTGGCATATGAGCAAAATTCTGATTAATAGAACTACGACTTTGCATTGCTAATGCGACAAATTCTGCCATGTTCAAATCATTGATAAGAATAGAAAATTCATCTCCCCCATATCGAAAAACATCAACACTATTTGGGACACTTTGACAGATTAAGTCAGAAATTTGTTTTAGTTTTGCATCAGCTTCAGCATGATCTTAGTAATCGTTGAAATAGATCAATCCATCGACATCAATTAAAATTAATCCAAATCGCGAGCTATCTCCAGTGTATTCATCAAAGCAATTTTGTGGAAGTTTTCGATTTTTTAATCCAGTCAATTCGTCTCGATTTGAGTTATTCAATGGGTGTGACCAAAATTTGATGTAGCAATTAGTAGAGAGAAACCATAGTGATTGATTTTAGACCAGAATTGGGGCCAACGTCCTATCGAATTTCATACTTGCTATTACAATAATATATTGAGAAGATCAAGTTCGGATAATCATTGCAGGAGAGGCAACCTGATTAGATTTTAAAGAGTGAATGTAAAATCTTTAACTAGCATTCCTGGGACGAGAATACCGCCAAGCGATCGCGTTTCATAGGTTCCTGTATTAGGAATAAATTCGCGAAAATCAGTAAAAGCTTCGAGATTTTCGCCAAGAAAGTCATAGATACTATCATCAAAACGCAGATTTTCAATGGGCGCGATAAACTCACCATCCTCAACCCAGAAGCAAGCGTAACGGGTCATGCCAGTGATACGACCACCACTGCGATCGCTCCAATTGAGATAATGCAAATTGGATAGATAAAGTCCCGTATCTAACTGTTTGAGAATGTCAGACTCAGCTAAAATTCCTGCGGCAACTTCAGGCGATCGCATTGATTCACCCTCATCAGCACCATTAGCGATCTTGCCATATTCTTTGGCACTGCGCGAACTTACCAATGTATTAACAAGTTTTCCCTCAGCAATAATTGGTAAATATTCTGGAGCAACCTCGCCTAAGTCGTTAAAACGAGGTACATTCCCATAGGCAAAGTTTTCACTAATGGATAGTAATGGTGAGAGAGTTCTTTCTTGATTTTTTAACTTTAAAAGAGCGCTACTACTCTGTTGTAAACCTGACTCTCCCGCACTCCAAGCTAAAAAGCCCAATAGCTCTGATGAAGCCGCAGGTGCAAAGTAAGTACGGTACTGACCACGCTCTAACGTTTTACTTGTCTTTTGCAAGGCTACTAATTGTTGCTGAGAGCGATTAATCTGTAATTTATAAGCCTGTGGTTCCCAATCTTTGCCAGCATAAATGCCTTTGACTGCTTTTTCACCTGAATCAGTCTGGACAAACATCGAATAATCCACAAAAAAAGAATCCGTCGCAAACCAATGTCTTTGACCTGCGGAATTCGCATTAGCGCGAATTACCGAACCCGAAGCATAGAAGCCTGTAAAATCAACATCATTCACTGGCGCGAGAATTGTGGCGATCGCCTCCTCTGGCTTTAACAAATTACCTTGATAAACCTCGCGACTTGAGCCTTGGTTCTCAGGAATGACTAGATAAGGATTTTCGGGGATCTGAGCAACTTCTTGCCTGAGATATTCAAGATTAGAGATCACATAAGCCATATCAATTTCGCGATCGCCTGTAAACGGAAACTTGGCATAGGCTTCGCGCTGATTATAAATTAGTAAAATGGTCACATTCCCATCAGCGACCACTCCTGACTGTCGGACTTTGGCATGGTTAAATCTGGTGAATTGACTACGTTCACTCTCTAAGTTAATCGTTAAGTGTTCACCATGATGCAGACTATCAATCAAGCGATCGGCAAGTTGATAAAATGCTTTTTCTAGAGACTGTTCTTCTAGATGTCTGCTCATCAAAAAATTAGCTCCAAATAAATTAATTACAGCCCAGAGAAATTTTGGAAAGCGCCGCAAAGCGGCGCTTTCCAAAATTTCTCTGAGTTTCCTGTAGATAAGTATAGGCGGCGCAAAGCGCCAACCATACTTATCTACAGCATAAATGTACGCGAATCAACACCTGAAGCATCGCGATTTGCCAGAAAATCATTCATCACATTGTCAGATTCTAAATTGCCGTCCACCAAGTTAATAATGCGATCGGCCACATCAAGGATACGGTTGTCATGGGTCACCATCAAAATGGTGATGTTTTCCTCCTTAGCCATTTTTTGCATCAACGTCACCACATCGCGCCCAGATTTTTTATCTAACGCCGCCGTTGGCTCATCCGCAAGAATTAAATTTGGACGATTGACTAAAGCTCTGGCGATCGCCACCCGTTGCTTTTGTCCACCCGACAGAGCATGGGGCTTATAGTCAACTCTCTCTCCTAGTCCAAGCTGCGTCAAGATCTCCGCCGCTTTATTCGCCGCCATCGCATTACCACCCTCATGGGTAAAGAGATCCGTAGACATCATCACATTTTGTCTAGCCGTCAAAGAATGAAAGAGATTATGGGCCTGAAAAATAAAGCCAATATTTTTACGGATTTGCACCAATTTTTTAGGATTTAGCCCTTTCAGCTCCTGACCCAAAACTTTCAGACTACCATCTTGGATTGTCCGCAAAGCCCCTATTAAAGTTAGAAGCGTGGTTTTACCTGAACCAGATGGCCCCGTAAGGATCACAATTTGTCCAGGGTAGATCTCTAAATTGATATCAAATAAAACCTGCTTAAATAAATCTCCTTCACCGTAATGAAAATTTAAATTGCGGATTTGGACTGATGGCTCGAAGTTGGGGGATAAGGACTGTGATGTAGAATCTAGATAGGTATCGAGCATAAGCTAATGTCCTGCGAGCAAAATAAATAACAAATTATAGGATTTATTCAAACTATGAATGAAGCTCTCAGACTATATTAATTATTATGGCAGGTGCATTTTACCTGTGCTGTCAAATCTACTTAATTATTCATTAAAGGTTCTAAAATTATGGCCTCTCGAACCTTAGTCAAAAATTATGTCGCACAGTGGATGCAGATGGGCAAAACTGTAAGCTTGTCTACTCAAGGTGAACAAGTTCGAATCTACAAGATTGTACAAGGGGAAAAATACTCGCCTTTATTTAACCAACTCTGGGATGAAATTAGTACCACTAAAGCCGAAGAAGCCTATTTAAGTGGGACTGATCAAACCGTTAGTGACTTGCTCAGCAATAAATGGGAAATAATTGCTTGCGCCCGTTGCAATTTGCTAGTACCATCCATCGACATTGGGCCAAGAGTTCCTGTTTGTTGTCCCTGTGATGATTTACCCACACATCCTAACCTTGACTCAGTTGCCCCCCATATCCCCGTCACACTGGTATCGCATCTTGACGATCTCTGCGATCGCCTAGCGCAAAAGTCAGAAGATCAAGATCAAGAAGTTCATGAAGAATCCCACGACGATACCTATACATCTGACGAAGAAAATACTCAAGCTATCCACAATCTCAGAACTTCAATTTTAAAACTCGTCAAATCTGGTCAATAGGGCTTTAAACTAGATTTTTGATGGCGCGGCTTCGCCGCGCCATCAAAAATCTAGTTTAAATTGCAGAACTCTTACCGATACCATTTAAGAACTTACAAATGTCTGATGTCGTAATTCGCGTCGAAAACTTAAGTAAGAAGTACATTATCGGTCACCAAAAGCAAGAACGCTACACAGCTTTACGCGATGTGATCGCTAATGGAGCCATGTCTTTTTGGCAGGGATTAACTGGCGATCGCCGAGCACAACCTGATGATCTCAGTGAAGAGTTCTGGGCGCTCAAAGATGTCTCCTTTGAAATTAAGCAAGGCGATCGCGTAGGCATCATCGGACGCAATGGTGCAGGTAAATCCACTCTCCTCAAAATCCTCAGTCGCATCACCGAACCTACCTCTGGCAGAATCTCCATCAAAGGTAGAGTCGCCAGTCTTCTAGAAGTTGGCACAGGTTTTCATCCAGAATTAACAGGTAGAGAGAATATATATCTCAACGGCGCAATTTTGGGAATGGATCGATCAGAGATCAAGAAAAAATTTGATGAAATAGTTGCCTTCGCAGAAGTAGAAAAGTTCTTAGATACACCAGTGAAGCGTTATTCTTCAGGAATGTATGTACGCTTGGCGTTTGCCGTAGCAGCGCATTTGGAACCAGAGATCTTGATTGTCGATGAAGTATTAGCAGTAGGAGATGCAGCATTTCAAAAGAAATGTTTAGGAAAGATGGAAGATGTGGCGGAAAAGGAAGGGAGAACTGTTTTATTTGTTAGTCATAATATGGGAGCAATTCTGAGCTTGACTCAGAACTGTCTTTTTTTAGAAAAAGGCTACCTTGTGTTCAATGGTAGTAGCGAAAAATCTACAGAAAGATATCTAAATACTGGATATTTGAGTGGACGTTTATGGAAAAATCCGATCAGAAGAAACACTCCAATAAGAATTATAGAATGTAAAATTTTAGATGAATATGGCTCAATAGATGGTGAATTAGATGTTCGTAGAGATTTTATTATTGAAACCATTTATGAAGTATGTAATCCAGTTAGTGGAGCAGTAATCTCATTAAATCTTCATGGAAATGATGGCTCTCATATCATGTCGTTAGAAGATCGTGATCAAGACAATGGTCTTTTAGAGTATCGTCAACTAGGTATTTACAAAACCCAAGTAAGAATTCCAGGGTTATGGTTAAACAATGGGCGCTACATTTTAAGAGTTAGCTCTGGAATACCTAGCTTTGATGTCTATGAAAATGTAGAAGCATTGATTTTTAATCTCGTTGAAACTGGAGATGTAAATACAAGAGGACATCGAAAAGGCTACTTATTACCAATGCTTCCTTGGAAAACAACAAAAATAGAGCTAGTTAGTATTGGGAGCTAAACTTGAAAGTGTTAAATTTTTTAAGGCGTAAATTTCTTTACATTGTATAGCTTTTATGTGGAGTATATCAAATCATGAACATGGCAATTATTCCTGCTAGGGGAGGTTCTAAGGGCATTGCAAAAAAAAACCTTAAAATCTTGGGTGATAAACCATTAATCGCTCATTCAATTATCGACGCACAAGAAGCTAAATTAGTTGACCAAGTTTATGTAACCACTGACGATCTAGAAATTGCTTCTGTATCTCGCGAATATGGAGCCGAAGTAATTCAACGACCTCCAGAACTTGCCACAGATACTGCATCATCGGAAAAGGCACTCTTTCATGCAGTATCAGAAATCGAAGAGTCTGGTATTAATTCAGAACTGATTGTCTTCTTACAATGCACATCTCCATTGCGAACAGGATTAGATATTGATCGCGCGATCGCACAAATTAGAGCAGAAAAGGCTGACTCTCTACTTTCAGTTTCACCTAGTCACCGTTTTCTTTGGCATCAAGTTGACGGTGTTGCCAAATCGATTAATTATGACTACCATAGTCGTCCTCGTCGTCAAGATATGAACCCTCAATATATGGAAAATGGATCTATCTATATCTTTAAACCTTGGGTATTAAAAAAGTTCAAAAATCGACTAGGTGGTAAGATTTCACTGTTTGTAATGAACGAAGATCAAAGTTGGGAAATTGACTCTTTAGAAGACTTTGAATATGTCGAGTTTTTAATGAAGAGATCTCATTTATAGTTAATAAAGTAATAAAGAATTCATAAATATTCAATAAGTTACAGAGACTATAATTATATGATTATCGATAAGAATCTTTCTAAATACATTGTTTTTGCTGAAGATGATATTGTCGTAGCACTTAGAAAGATCAGTGATAATAAAAGCCGAATTATTTTTTCAGTAAGTGAAACAGGTGTTTTAGAAGGTGTGCTTACAGATGGAGACTTTCGCCGTTGGCTAGTTACACAGGACTCTATTAATCTGAATCAGCCAGTCTCCAAAATCTCTAACAAAAACTTTAAATTTGCTAGTTATGATGAAGAGCCAGAAAAAATTCAAACTTACTTTTCCAACAAAATTGAATTTATTCCTATTCTTGACAAAAATCTTCATTTAGTTGGAGTCGCTCGCCAGAAACTAGATGATATTCGTATTGGAAATTTTATTATTGATGCTAACTCACCAACTTTTGTTATTGCCGAAATTGGTAATAATCACAATGGTAGTTTACAACTTGCTAAAAAATTAATTGATCAAGCAGTGATAGTAGGTGCAGACAGTGCAAAGTTTCAAATGCGTGATCTTAAGTCACTATATCAGAACGCAGGAAATGCTAATGATGCTAGTGAAGATTTAGGTTCACAATATACTCTAGATTTACTAAGTCGATTCCAGTTAAGTCCTGATGAAATGTTCGCAGCTTTTGATTACTGTCATACAAAGGGAATTTTACCACTTTGTACTCCTTGGGATATCGAAAGTTTGTCTCAATTAGAGCGATATGGGATGCAGGCTTACAAAGTTGCCTCAGCAGACTTAACCAACTATGACTTACTCACCGCTTTAGCTAAAACTGGAAAACCATTAATTTGCTCAACAGGTATGTCTACTGAATCAGAGATTATTAATGCAGTGGCATTGCTTAAGCGATTGGGTGCGATGTATGTTTTACTCCATTGTAACTCTACCTATCCAGCACCATTCAAAGATGTAAATCTCAACTACATAGACCATCTTAAAGAACTTGGGGATTGCCCTGTTGGTTATTCTGGACATGAACGCGGCATTTATGTGGCGATTGCTGCCATAGCTAAGGGAGCTAAAGTAATCGAAAAACACTTCACTCTAGACAAAAACATGGAAGGTAACGATCATAAAGTTAGTTTGTTGCCAGATGAGTTTCGGCAGATGGTCGAGGGAATCCGTCAAGTTGAACAGTCTCTAGGTTCAACTGGTGTGCGATACCTCAGTCAAGGTGAGTTAATGAATAGAGAGATTTTAGCAAAGAGTTTAGTGATTAACTGCGATCTAGAATCTGGACAAACCATTACTGAGGCAATGATCGAAGTCAAGAGTCCAGGTAAAGGTTTACAACCTAATCGTAAGATAGAATTGATTGGTAAACGCTCTAGACGATCACTCAAGGTAGGAGACTTTTTCTATCCTAGTGACTTGGATACAGACAAAGTACAGCCCCGATCCTATCACTTCAATCGTCCTTGGGGAATTCCTGTGCGTTACCATGACTTTAAGAATTTATTGTCAAAATCCAATCCTGATTTACTAGAGTTTCATCTTAGTTATAAAGATCTAGAAGTCGATATTGAGCAATACATGGATCAGGTTTACGATCTAGATTTAGTTGTACATGCTCCAGAATTATTTGCAGGTGATCATTTATTAGATCTATCCTCTCAAGATCCTAATTACAGACAACGTTCCATAAAAGAATTACAAAAAGTAATCAGCGTTACTCGACAATTAAAAAATTTCTTTGGAAGGTCAAATCGCCCCTACATTATTACCAATGTTGGTGGATTTACAAGTGATACTTTATTATCATTGTCACAGCGTGAACAGCTATACAACACACTTTATGAGAGTCTATCTCAGCTAGATAAGGACGGAGTCGAGATTATTCCTCAAACCATGCCTCCTTTCCCTTGGCATTTCGGTGGACAAAGAAATCACAATCTTTTCGTTGATCCGCAAGACATTGCAGATTTTTGTCGTAGGTATAACTATCGTGTTTGCTTAGACATCTCTCATTCCAAATTGGCTTGTACTTATCACAAATTGTCATTTAAAGAATTTATTAAACGAGTAGGGCTATATACTGCTCATCTACATATTGCTGATGCGAAAGATATTGATGGTGAAGGATTACAAATTGGTGAGGGTGAAATTGACTTTCCCTCTCTCTCGGAGTATCTTGAAAGATATTCTCCTCAATCTTCTTTTATTCCAGAAGTTTGGCAAGGGCATAAGAATGAAGGCGAAGGATTTTGGATCGCCTTAGAAAGATTAGGGAAGAATTTTTAAACTCTAATTAACTAAAGATCTATGAACTTAAAGTCAACAATCAAGTCTTTAATATACTGGACGTTGCCAAATGGCATTAAGGACATTCTTTTATCAATGTACTCGAATCAATTTAGAAATAATGATTTTAATGTAGAAAAAGCTTTTGTAAAAAAGTTGTCAAAAGTAAATTCAAAATTTAAGAACATCCACCATGGAGAAAGGTGTTTTATTCTTGCAACAGGACCATCGATAAAAGCTCAAGACCTCACAGGTCTTAGAAGTGAGCTTAGTATTGCTGTAAGTCAATTTTTTCTTCATAAAGACATTAAAACCATTTCACCCAAATACCACATTCTTGCACCAAGTCATCATCCCTTTAATTTTAATGATTTAAATAAAGTATTTGACGGTTTTAAACAATCTTATACAGATGACGTAACCTATTTTTTAGGTTATGCTCCATACATTTATTCAAATTACAGATTCCTTGAAAATTATCCTGAATATAAAAACAACAATCAATATTTTGTTAACTACTCTCTGAATAAATCTTTAGACGAGTCAAGTTATTTAAATAGCGAGGTTTGGGAAATTGATAAAAGTCCATTTAGTGTTAGAACAGTTATTTATTCTGCTATTCAAGTTGCTATATATATGGGGTGCAAAGAAATCTATTTAATAGGATGCGATCACGACTACTTAAATGATACTAGTCGTGTTACAAATCATCATTTTTATAAAGAAGAAGAAGGTATTAGTGATGCCGAACATTTAAGCTCATTTACTACTGAGCGTTGGTTTGAAGAATACTATTTTCGGTGGAAGCAATACAGATTGATGAAACAATATGCTCAAACCAAAGGTTGCCAAATCTTTAATGCAACTCAAGGAGGAATGCTTGATGTTTTTCCAAGAGTCACTTTAGAATCAGTTCTATCTAAAAATCTTGACTAAAATTCGGTGGGATTACGATGCTACTAGGTCATCTTAAAAAAATAATTAAATTTTATATCTTTAAGTTTAAGTATCCCAAAGCATCTATAGGGTTTGGGAGTAGCATTGATAAAAACAGTAAAATCGAACAAGGATTTACTATAAAAAGCAACAGCAATATCCGCAACTCTGACATAGAAAATAATGTAGCTATTTTATCTTCTTGTAGCATTTGTTCTTCTCAGATATCTAACAATGTCACAATTTATGACAACGTGATTTTACATGAAGTTATTATAGGTAGATTTAGTTATATTTCTAGTCGTACAATTGCATCACAAGTAACTTTTGGCAGTTTTTGTTCCATTGGTCCAGAGTGTCTTATAGGTTATGGGGAGCATCCTACAGATTTCGTGAGTACTAGTCCCGTATTCTTTTCAACACTAAAACAATGTGGCACATCTTTTTCTAATATCAACCTATTTGAAGAAAGAAAAAAAATTACTATTGGGCATGATGTTTGGCTAGGTGCAAGAGTGTTTATTAAAGACGGTGTAACAATTGGAAATGGAGCGATTGTAGGAGTGGGAGCTGTAGTTGTAAAGAATGTACCTGATTATGCGATCGTTGGAGGAGTCCCCGCCAAATTAATTCGTTTTAGATTTTCACAAGAATTAATTCAAAAACTACAAATTATTAAGTGGTGGGATTTACCCGAAGAATATTTACGAGAAGCCCAGTCATTGATTGCCCAACAAAATATTCAAATGTTCATAAGCTGGTATGAAAAAACTAAATCTTGTGAGTCATTAACAGAAAGTAATAAGTAGAAATTTTCGAGGGATTGTACTTTCTGAATATCAATTAGAATTGCAAGTAAATCGTTACATTAAAGTATACAAAGAGATTTTGAAATTATGATTTTCGATAAAGATTGCAAAGCAATCTTTATCGAAAATCATATTGATTGTACTAAAGCAATTTGACTTGGTTTCGTGTGATTTGGAGCGATCGCATCGGCTGAACTCTCGATTATTTTTGTGGCAAAGCTAGGAATTAGTCCAAAGAAAACGATGATTAGAGCAAGGGCGATCGCAGGAAATTTTTCTTGCCATTTCGCAAAGGGAAAATTACTAATTGGTGGTTTATTCGCAATTTTCTCAACCGCAAGACGGCCGAAAAATACGCGATCAATCATGATTAGAAAATAAACAGCCGTTAAACCAGTACCAATCATGCAGAGCAGTGTCTGCACAGGAAAAACCGCAAAACTACTGCGAAAAATCACAAACTCAGCAATAAATCCAATCATCCCTGGTGTCCCTGCACTTGCCATCGCCGCCAAGATCATCAGTGATCCTGTAATCGGTAAGCCACGTTCAGGATTGAGTAATCCATTGAGAGAGTTAATATTGCGAGTTCCCGTTTTTTTGTAAACGATCCCTACCAAAATAAATAACAGTGCCGAAATCAAACCATGACTGATCATTTGGAAGGTTGCGCCTACCAGAGAAAGGGGTGTAGCAGCAGCTAAGGCTAAGAGAATATAACCCATATGTCCAACAGAGCTATAGGCTACCATTTTTTTCATATCAGTTTGGGTGATTGCGGTGAGACATCCATAAATGACGCTGACCACTGCCCAAACAGCTAAAAATGGGGCGATCGCTTGCCATGCATCGGGTAATAAACCTAGTCCAAAGCGCAATAGACCATAGGTTCCTAGTTTGAGCAGAACTCCTGCAAGTAAGGTGGAAACTGGAGTTGAGGCTTCAACGTGAGCATCGGGTAGCCATGTATGTAATGGCACAATCGGAATTTTGATGCCGAAGCCTAGGAGTAGAAGCAGAAGTAAAATTCCTTTGGTGGTTTTCGATACACCTTCGAGATGTAAGTCTTGATAGTTAAAGGTAAAGGTAGCTGCATCACCACTACCAAAAACTGCCATGCCAAAGAAAGCCGCTAAAATAAGTACACCTGAGATAGCAGTGTAAATCAAAAATTTGGTTGCCGCATAGCCGCGTTTTTCGCCTCCCCAAATTGCAATCAAGAGATAGAGAGGAATTAGTTCGACTTCAAAGAGAAGGAAAAACAAGAGTAGGTTTTGAGCAAGAAAAGCTCCATTTACGCCGCCTCCGAGTAGTAATATTAATGGGAAATAGAGGCGAGGTCTTTGGATGTCATAGCTGATATAGATAGCGATAATCAGCAGTAATCCATTGAGTAGAACTAGGGGAAAAGATAGACCATCTACACCAAGTCGATAGGTAAGTCCTATTGGATCTAACCAAGCAAAGGATTCACTTAATTGGATGGAGGCAAGACTAATATCAAATTTAGTGAGTAAGAAGATTGACCAGCCAAATGTGGCGATCGCAATTCCCAGTGATATTCGGCGTAACTGTTGGAAGTCGAGGAATGCTCCCAATAAAACGATCAGCAGCGCCCCTGCGATCGGAACCCAAACTAATGTACTAAGCATGTTTGATTAAAAAATAATAATTAAAAACATTAAACGCTCAGCGCCTAAGGCGCTGAGCGTTTAATGAAGACCATAAAAAGCGGCAAAGCCGATCAAAATTAGACCAATCAGAATCGTCAGCACATACTGCTGTAATCTCCCTGTCACCGTATATTTGAGGCTCTCACCACTAAAGATTGATGCAAAGCCCAAAAAGTTGACGGAACCATCGACTAAATAGCGATCAATCCAAGCTAAAACCTTAGAACCGCCACCCACGATTAAGACTACCGTGTATTTATAAATGGTCTGTACATAGAGATCGTAGGCAAGTAAATCCTGTACCGCTTTCCATGAACTGCGGACAAATTTTGGGGGCATAGGCACTGAAGTACTCGTAGCATAATAGGGCTTGATGTAGATGTATGCACCGACCCCAAACCCAATTAAACCTGAAGCAGATAATACTACCGTACCCCAAATATCGACTGTCTCTAAGTCAATATCCACAAACTTCCATGAGGGAAGCAATATGGGAACGAGTAAGGTAATCAGAGTTAATGAGACTAATGGAAGCGCAACTTGCCAAGCGACTTCGGGGACACGTCGAGTTTTGGGTTGGATGGGACCAAGGAAGACCATAGCAAACAATCGCATTAGTCCAAAAGCCGTAATGCTATTTACTAATAAGGCGATCGCAATTAGCCAAGGATCACTATTCCAAAAAGTTTCTTCCCAGCGCAAGAGCGTCCAAAATCCTCCAAAGGGAACTAAGGCTACTAATCCCAGCGATCCCACAATGAAGGCAACTAAAGTCGCGGGCATTCGCGTTTTGATGCCTCCCATTTCCGTGAGATCTTGAGTCATGGTAGACATCATGACAGCACCTGAACTTAGGAATAGGAGAGATTTGCTGATGCCATGACTAAAGAGCAGTCCCAAAGCTAGATCAGGTTGTTGCATCCCCACAGCGATGAAAACTAGACCGAGGTAGGCGCTAGTTGAGTGGGATAGAGCGCGTTTCATATCGATTTGGGCGATCGCTACTAACGATGCACCGATCGCTGTAATTGCTCCAAGTACTACTGAAACCTCTGCCGCTACAGGGAATAGTGACAAAACTGGCTGAAATTTAATCAGTACATAGGCTCCTGCGCCCACAACTACCGAATTTCGCAAAATCGAAGCAGGATTTGGTCCTTCCATTGCTTCGTCCAGCCAGAGGTGCAATGGAAACTGAGCGCATTTACCCAAGGGTCCCGCAATCAGCGCTAGTCCCAATAACGTACCAAATTGTTGATGCTCGGCAAAATAGGCGATCGTTTGCGGTGCATTTGCCCATGCTCGGAGATCGGAAAAATTCAGACTATCCGTAAGATTGGCGAGGGTAACTACACCCATCAACAAAAACAAGTCACCGACCCGCTTTGTCCAAAAAGCATCTCTCGCTGCTGTCACTACTAGGGGCTGTGCATACCAAAAGCCAACTAATAAATAGGTGGAGAGGGTCAGCATTTCTAGTAAGGCATAGCTAAAAAACAAGGAGTCACTAAAGGCGATCCCTGTAATTGCAGCTTCAAAAAAGCCAATTAAGGCGCAAAATCTGGCGATCGCCCAGTCAGTTTCTAGTGAACCTAGTCCATAAACCTGTGAAATTAAGCTCATGGTGGCGATCATCACTGATGCACCAGCGCTAATCGTGGAAAGCTCGAAGGAGCAAGCAATATTTAGATCAAACGCTTGAAACCAAATAAATTCAAATTGTTGAGCAGGTTGCCCCCAAACTGATGTTAGTAGCCAACAACTATGCACTAGGGCAAGGGCTGTCATTAACATATTTAGGTAAACCGCAGGACGAGGTCCAGTACGACGAATTATCCTTAGTGACCAAGGTAATGTCAGCCCTGCGCCCAGCAAACCATAGCAAGGAAGTAACCAAGCTGTTTCTAGGATCATTGATTCTTCTATAGAGTTTTTACTATGTTTATATTAAGATCTATTGATTATTTTATGAGTTTACAACAAAACGTTTCACCTTTAGATTGTAGTGATCGGCAGAAAACGGCAAGGGGATTAAGCCCATTGTTCAAGGCATATAGCTACTTGACATCATTATCTGGGTAAATCTGGCTCAAATATACAGGGTAAATAATCAGAAAGCTTAAATTAACAAGAATCAAAGGCTTGTCTACCAAACGATCAAAAAATCGCGCATATAGCAATCCTAAATGGGTTGTGAGAGTGCGCCCCTTCGGGACGCACTCTCACAACCCTCCAAATCTTACAACTCATTTAGGATCGCTATATAGCAAAGCAGGTTTTGCTTAGAGCATAACCCATCAGATGAGTGGCGGCGCTTCGCGCCGCCACTCATCTGATGGGGTTCTAGTTTGTACTAGATAACTCTTTGTTTTTTGCTATAACTTGTTGCGATCGCGATCAGTAAACGAGCTAAACGCTTGCACACGAATTTAGACTAATATAACTGCATAGTAAATGCCCCAAATTGATTAAGCAACTTTGAGCTATGACAACTGCAAATCAAGGAAATCGCTCTTTCTGGCGCTTGATCATTAACGATACGACAGGTTTTGTGGTAAAGCGTCTGGGACAAGCGATTATTGTCGTTTTAGGCGTGTCAATTTTAAGCTTTTTCGCAATTACTAAGTCCCCCGGAAATTGTTTTTCGGATCTCCGAAACAACCCTAGTACACCCAAAAAGACAATCGAACAGTTAGAAAAGCAACTGAATTACGATAAACCTGAAGTCATACAGTATCTTCTGTGGTTGCAAAATACTTTAGGGGGTGATTTAGGAGTGCGTTGTCAAGGCTTAGCACCTGTCACACCACTAATAGTCGAGCGGGCTGGCAATACATTGCTGATGTCTCTTGCTTCCTTGTTCACGACATGGTTCTTGGCGATCCCCCTCGGTATTTACAGCGCCGTTAAACAAAATACTTGGAGCGATCGCCTGATCCAAATAGTAAGTTATGCAACGCAAGGTTTTCCTAGCTTTGTATTGGCAATCTTATTGTTGATGTTGGCGCAAAATACAGGCTGGTTCCCTGTAGGTGGTATGACTAGTATTGATTTTACCGATCTCTCACCCTTTGGGAAATTCCTCGATATCAGCCATCACATGATCTTGCCCATCTTAACTTTGACAGTGGTTAGTTTTGCAGGATTACAAAGGATTATGCGCGGTAGTTTGCTAGATGTATTGCGGCAAGACTACATCAAAACAGCCCGTGCGAAGGGACTACCTGAGAACAAGGTGATCTATGTCCATGCTCTCCGCAATGCCATCAATCCTCTAATTACATTGTTAGGATTTGAGTTTGGGGGATTACTAGGTGGAGCATTTATTACAGAATTCTTTTTTAGCTGGCCAGGCTTAGGCAAGTTATTGCTAGACGCAACCAAAGAAAAAGACACGAATCTGGTCATGGCAGGACTAATGTTAGGAACTTTGATGTTAGTAGTCGGTAATCTCATTGGCGACCTATTGCTTAAAGCTGTCGATCCCCGCATTAAACTTGATGAAATGGATTAAAAAACGGCGCAGTGCGCCGTTTTTTAATCCATTTATACCAATTCACGAACCCACATTCCGCTCGTAATGGAAGGGTAAAATAATTAACTAAAGGTAAGGCAAAATAGCAATTAGTCTCTTTTCAGGATGTTACTCAAATTGTCAATTTGTCCCCTCCACGTCTTCATATTTTAAAGTTCTTTTCTACTGCCTGCCAACACTATTATTTGCTCCCTGTAACTGTTTCACAATTGTTTTCTTATTCCATTACGAGCAGAATGTTGGCCCCATTAACAATATCTTGTGGGGTTGCTTTTTATCCAGAGGATGGGGACGAAGATTTATATACGGCTGCACATGAAGCAATAACTAAGCCTGAAAAATGCTTTTTTTGGGGTGTTGTTGGTTTAGAAATGAATAAATATGACTCTTGTCGTTTATCAGTTGAAAAATTATACGCTAGTAATTGTGTTGTTTCAGAATGAAAAAGCACTTAAATCGATTACCCTATTCTAATAGTTTCTAGGAATTTTGACTCTGAATTAAGGTAACTTTCTGTTCGGCTTTTTCTAGATATTCACGGCAATATTGCGATCGCTTCATCCCTTCTTCGTAGAGAGACAACATTTCATCTAAAGCGGCTTCACCATCATCAAGAATTTCCACTATTTCTTCGAGACGTTGCATCTGTTCTTCAAAGGTTAGATCTGGTAGTTTCTTTGGCGATTTATTCTGGTCGGTCATATACTTTATCGATTACTTGTTCAATCTTGGCTTGGGCAATTTCCGATCGCCGCACAATTTCCACTTTATCAAATTCAGTGAGTGAATCCTCATTGCTAAGCAAGCGATCGCCTGATCGCAACAAAGCAAAACCACGCTGTAATGGTGATAGTGGATATAGCGATCGCAGATGGGCGGTGATGCTTTCAAGTTTATTGGTGGATTGGCGCAAATGACGAAGGAGAGACTTTTGCATAGTTTGATCAGCTTCGTCTAACTGTTGAGCGCGATCATGGAGGCGATCTCCAAAATTTTGAAAAGCATAACTATTGATAAGTGCATTCAAACGTTGATCATAATTCTGCATTTCTAATTGAACAACGCGATTTAGGCGATTTTCCCAAGCGGTAATCTGTTGCCATAGGGTTTCGCGATCGCATTGAGTTACTAGTTCTGCTGCTGCCGTTGGTGTAGCAGCCCGTAAATCTGCTACAAAATCAGCGATCGTAAAGTCTGTTTCATGCCCAACCGCAGAAATAACGGGAATCCGCGAATGATAAATTGCCTCGGCAACTTGCCCTGTATTAAACGCCCAGAGATCCTCAATCGAGCCGCCACCACGCCCAACGATCAACACATCGGCATCGGTATTTTGCAAAGCGGCGATCGCCGATGCAATCTCGTCAGGTGCATTTTCGCCTTGCACGGTTGCGGGGCATAAATAAATCTCGCAATGAGGCGATCGCCGCTTTAGTGTGCTGAGGATATCTTGAATCACGGCTCCTGTCGGTGACGTGACCACCCCAATTTTCAAAGGAAAAGCAGGAATCTCTCGCTTGCGTTCTGGATCAAAATATCCGCGTTCCGCTAGATCTTCTTTCATCGCCGCAAAGGCTAGATATAAATCACCTTGTCCTGCGGCAGTCATGCGATCGCAATCGATTTGATATTTGCCACGGGTTGCATAAACCGTTAGCCGACCTTGGACGACAACTTGCATTCCACTCTTAGGACGAAAGGCTATAGTACGGCTTGCCCACATCACACAATCGATCTGGGCTGACTCATCTTTGAGCGTAAAATATCGATGTCCAGAGGCTGCGGTTGTGAAGCCAGAAATTTCCCCCGTCACGCGCACGATCCCAATTTCATCCCGCAACAAAAGCGTAATTGCTTGCGTCAAATTTGCTACAGTCATCGCTTCTTTAGAACTAACCATCCTTCTGCAATCCGCCCTATGAATACTTTTTTCAACGCTCTGACCTATTCTATGCTGCTAATCTCGGTCTTGCCACTAGCAGCCCAAGCGCAGACGACTGATCAGCAGGGTAATTACTACAGCAATGAAACCCCTATCAAATCAGCTTACTCACGGGCAGCGGGTTCATTGTGGCGGGTGATTGTAGCTAACGGGCTAAACTGTCGGCGATCGGCAAGCTTACAAAGTCCCATCGTTCGTACTTATTTGACAGGTACTTTGTTAGAAGTAGAAGTTTATCGTGGCGGCTCTGATGAAGTATTGGTTAATCCTTTAGATGAGAATGGACGACCTTGGATGCCTGTACGGGGCAAAAACATAGAAGATGTATGTTATGTAAGGGCTAATAGCCGCTATATTCAGCCAGTAATTAAATAGGAGTGGCGGCGCTTCGCGCCGCCACTCCTATTTACAGCAATTACCGATTAAACGAACCACAAGAAAAATTTTGAAAGCATTGCTAAGCAACACTTTCAAAATTTTTCTTGGTTTGGGTTTGAGCGCAAAGTGCTGTAATACATTTGCTCTAAATTTACAGTGACATACCGTAGTATCATAGAATTCAGTGAAGAAAAATGTCTTTAAATAAGAATTACGGTCTGTTGTGGAACTTTCTTTAAAGAGTGAATATGCAATTTTGGCTATGCTTGAGCTAGCTAATCATTTTGCGATCGATCAGCCTCTCCAGATTCGTCAAATTGCGAACCAACAAAATATTCCCGATCGCTATTTAGAGCAGTTGCTCGCGACTTTAAAGCGTCAAGGCTTAGTCAAGAGTCAACGGGGAGCTAAGGGTGGTTATATCCTTGCCCGTGAGCCTTGGGAAATAAGTTTACTAGAAATTATTCGGGGAATTGAGGGATACGATCCGATCGCTGAAAAAAGTAGTAAGTCAGGTAACGACAGCGCATCTCTTTCAGTAATCCATGAAGTATGGGAAGCAGCCCAAAAGTCAGCTTCTGCTGTGTTAGATGGTTGTACACTCAAGGATTTATGCGATCGGCAACGTCAGCGTCAAATCGCGACAACCATGTATTACATCTAAAGAGTGAGGGCGGCGCTTCGCGCCGCCCTTACTAAACCCAGATTTTTGATAAAAGCCCCGCAAAGCGGGGCTTTTATCAAAAATCTGGGTTTGATTTATTCTGTCTGTGTATACAAACTTTGTAAGGTAGGAATAAACGATGGGTAAGAAATAGCTGCCGACTCGGCGCGATTGATAGAGGTTTTACCTTGAGCAACTAAAGCCGCGATCGCTAGACTCATCGCGACTCGATGATCGTTATAGCTGTCAACTTCAGCACCTACCAGAGGTTTACCACCAACAATCGACATACCATCTGGAAGTTCCGTAACATTCGCACCCATTTTCGTCATTTCTTTAACCATGGCGACAATGCGATCGCTTTCCTTGACACGCAACTCAGCAGCATCCTCAATGGTAGTAGTTCCTTCTGCACAACTAGCCGCGATCGCTAAAATCGGAATCTCATCAATTAGTCGCGGAATTACCGCACCACTAATTCGACAAGCCTTGAGATTAGCAGAGCGCACTCGTAAATCCGCAACAGGTTCACCCGTAACTTCCCGTTGATTTTCATAGCTAATATCTGCACCCATCTCCGCAAGAACTTCGAGAATACCTGTACGGGTTGGATTAATGCCGACATTCTCAATTACCAAATCCGAATTGGGAACAATGGAAGCCGCCACTAACCAAAACGCCGCCGAACTGATATCTCCAGGTACTGTCACCTCCTGCCCAATCAGTTTCGCACCACCCTTAACTGAGACTGTATTCGTATCAATGTCAACGGTGACTTTTGCCCCGAAAGCAGCCAGCATTCTTTCACTATGATCACGAGATCTTTCTGGCTCCGTAATAATCGTTTCACCATCCGTCATTAATCCCGCTAACATAATGCAGGACTTGACCTGAGCCGAAGCTACAGGTGACTGATAGTGAATTGCTTTGAGATTTTGTCCCGAAATTGCTAGCGGCGCTCTTGCTCCATTTTCCCGACCCCAGATATTTGCTCCCATTTGACGTAAAGGATTGACGACACGCGACATCGGACGCGATCGCAAAGAGTGATCACCTGTAACCGTAAAAAAGCGATCGGGGTGACTTGCGAGAATCCCCAACATCAAGCGTAATGTTGTTCCTGAATTTCCAGCATTTAAGACATCTAGCGGCTCCTTGAGATTTCCCAGCCCGATTCCCTTCACTACTACCAATTCCGAGTTAAGTTCCGAAATTTCCGCCCCCATTGCCGAGAAACATGCTGCTGTACTACGCGGATCTTCGCCTAGCAATAAACCTCGAATCGTTGTCTCACCCTCTGCTAATGAGCCAAGCATTAACGCTCGATGCGAAATCGACTTGTCTCCAGGGATCGTGATTTTTCCTCGTAAACCTTGTGGCAATTGGCTTGCATCAATGTTGAGGAGATGATGAGTTTGAGTAGTGTCGAGGTCAATCATGTTAGAGTCAGTTAGCAATTAGTATTAGATTAAGACAAAATCACGGCAAATTTAGACTTATATCAACGTCACCACTAGCTTTTTATGAATCCCACTGAGCCAAATTCTGCTGATTTAAATGCGATCGCCACAGATAGTATCCCTGACAAGGACACGCTGCCTCAACCACCGCAAACATTGGGAACGTTTCTTGATCGGCTCTATGGGACGCTGTTTTTGCCGCAAGTGACATTTGAGCAACTCAGGGCAAATCCTAATTTTGTCCAAGCGGCGATCGTCATTGCTTTAGTAAATATTCTAGAAACTTTACGCCTCAACCAATTTTTAATCTATAGAATTATTTGGTCAGTAATTAGCGGAGTTATTGGTTGGCTGTTTTTTACTTTTCTACTCAAACAATTAGCTAATATTTTTCAGAAGAATGTTGGGATGCTTGAATTGCTAACCCTAACAGGTTTTGCTAGTTTACCTTGGCTATTTATGGCTCCTGCTCTGAGTCTATCGCCACGATTTCGGATTCTCGCGGCAATTTCAGTGATGATCTGGTTTATCGTCTGGCAAATATGGAGCGCATCCGTAGCGTTAGGAATCAAAATCTGGAAAACCTTAGCGATCGTACCCTTAGCAATATTTGGCGGTATGGTTGCCCTGATTTGGTTAGGCAACACTTTAAAATTGATCCTAAGTATTAGTCTGTAGCAATCTTCTGCCAGCGAATAGGTAGTATGCTGCTTCGTCACGCACCACCTATTTGCTTTATCACACCTAATAACAAGGCTTGAGTTAATTAGAACCCAAAATAGTGAAGGCGGCGCGATGCGCCGCCTTCACTATTTTGGAATTATCGATCAAACCGCAAGGTGCTAAAACCCTCAACTTTCTTCCAAATGATTGGGAAGATTGCTATATTTAGATATGCACTTCTAGCTTTATCACAAGCAAAATTAAAAGTCAAAACCTTTACTGTGATTGTTTTTGTTTTGCAAATGAGTATGCACGCATCTTGCAAAACGCTATAAAAGTTTGTTGAACGGGGATTAACGAAAAACATCTAATTGAAAAATCTTAATTGGGAAAATCACATCCCAAACTAAAACTGACATGATTTCTGCTCAAGAACCACCAAATGAACTGGAAAGAGTTGCCGCTCTATATCAGTGCAATATCCTAGACACTGAATCAGAGCAAGGCTTTGATGATATCACCCGATTGGCTGCTCATATTTGTCAAACCCCGATCGCCTTAGTGAGTTTACTAGACAAAGATCGGCAATGGTTTAAATCAAAAGTGGGGATTGAGGAAACAGAAACACCAAGAAGAATAGCTTTTTGCGCTCATGCAATTCTTCAAGATGGGATTTTTATAGTTGCTGACACTCTCAAGGATCAGAGATTTGCAGATAATCCCTTAGTTACCCATACTCCAAATATTCGCTTTTATGCAGGCGTTCCCATTAAAACGGTGGAAGGTTATGCCCTAGGAACCCTATGCGTAATTGATTATCAGCCTAGAGAACTCTCGCAAGTGCAACTTTCTGCACTTAAGGCTCTAGGTAGTCAAACTGCATACATCATTGAAACTCGTCGGAGCTTAACTGAAGTCAATCGCTTAGCTGTCCCCATAAACAATAAAGAAAACAATCAAGATCCTAAAGAAAAAGGAAACTTTCTCAGGAAAATTGCTTTTTGGATGGGGATAGCAGCAACAATGGTCATCGGTATGGGCGTAATTTCTTTCGTCAATCTGAGTGGCTTAAGAGATATCAACAGCGCAATTCTACAACAACGCGAAACTTTAGAAAAAATTAATCAACCGATTAATCGTTTACGCGAGCTAAAAGTTGCAATGATGAATTATCTACTATCTAATAATCCAGATAGTCTAGAAAAATATGAGGTTTTAGCTTTGCAGTTGGAGCAAGATTTACAAGTCCTCCAGAAGCTATCCTTAAGCAACAGTAGTCATATGTACGCTCAGCAAAGGAGCGATCGCTATAAAAATACACTGCTTCTGTTAGTCCAACACATTAGCAAAGAAATGCGTGACTCGCGCCAAATTCTGTTGCTCTATCAAACTGCTGGCATCAGAGCGACCCAGAAAAAAATAAGCGATCTGAATAATCAAAACTATCTAGATTTAGCCGAAGTTCAGTTGGAAGAACTGATCACTCTAGAAACAAACAACTTAATGCAGTGGTTACAGAAACGTCAAGCTTCTATCTTTAATGCTGTAGATCTTTCTTTAATTACACTTCTATTTACTCTAGTTGTACTAGCGATATTGTTTTATTTTGTAAGGCACGAAGTAAATATCCGTCGCAAGTTAGCTAATAGCCTGAAACAAGAGCGAGATTTTACAGTTGCTGTATTGGATACAGCGGCTACATTGGTGATGGTATTAGATCCAGAAGGTAAAATCATCCGATTTAATCGAGAATGTGAACGGGTAACTGGTTATTATTACGAAGAAGTCCATAACCAAAGCTTTTGGAAGATTTTTTTATTACCTGAAGATGCTCCATCAGTTCGTAAAAATCTTTCTAAAGCAACTCCTCAAAACTCACCAAATTCCTACGAAAACTATTGGATAACTAAGCATGGAGAACGTCGTTTAATTTCATGGTCAACCACATCTCTACTAAGTTCAGATGGCAAAATTGATTTTGTGATTGCTACTGGCTTGGATGTCACCGATCTCAAACAAGTCGAGGAAGAAGTCCGCTTGCAGAATTGGCGATCGCTAGTTTTCTCCCAAATTACTTTACGAATTCGCCAATCCCTAAATATAAATGAGATTTTAAGTACAACTGTTGATGAAGTCCGCAGATTCCTCAAAGCAGATCGAGTCCTTGCATATCGCTTTAATGGAGAGTGGGAAGGAGAGGTTGTGGTGGAGTCGGTTGAGCCACCTTGGATTGCGTCATTGGGGACAGATATCAAAGATATCTGTTTTCGTCATGGGCTATGGGAAAAATATCGCCAAGGTCGCAGAGTCATCAATGACGATATCCCGAATTCAGATATGCCAGATTGCTATAAGAAATTGATGGCGCAATTTCAAGTACAGGCGAACTTAGTAGTACCAATCCTTGAAAAGGAAAATTTGTGGGGACTGCTCATAGTGCATCAATGTAGCGCTACAAGGCATTGGCGCAGTTTTGAAGTTGACTTTTTAACGGAACTAGGAACCCAAGTAGGGATAGCGCTCTATCAAGCAACTCTCTTAGAACAAGAAACATTACGGCGTGAACAATTATCACAACAAAACTTAGCCTTAGAGGAAGCTCGTTATCAAGCTGAAATTGCCACAAAGCTGAAAAGCTCTTTCCTCGCCACCATGAGCCATGAAATCCGCACACCGATGAATGCTGTGCTGGGAATGACAGGTTTACTGGCGGATACTGAGCTTTCAACTCTACAGAAAGATTTTGTGGAAACAGTAAGAATCAGTGGCGAAAATCTGCTGACATTAATCAATGAAATTCTTGATTTTTCTAAGCTTGAAGCCAATGAAATGGAATTAGAAGAGATTAGTTTTGACCTTAACACTTGTGTTGAGGAAGTAACCGATCTACTAGCGATGCTGGCTCAGTCTAAAGGTTTAGAACTAGCCTCACTAATTCATCAAAATGTGCCGATTTATCTGCGTGGAGATGTTTCACGGGTTAGGCAGATATTAACGAATCTAGTCAGTAATGCCATTAAATTTACCTTAAAAGGAGAAGTTATCGTCAAAGTTTCGCTCAAAGCAGAAACTGAATCCACCGCAACGATTGAATTTAGAGTGATCGATACAGGTATTGGCATAGCGCCCACAGCCCAGAAAAAACTGTTTCAGCCATTTACTCAAGTTGATGCTTCGACCAACCGTAAATATGGGGGCACTGGGTTAGGCTTGGCAATTTGCAAGCAATTGATCGACCTCATGGGTGGTGAAATTGGCATCGATAGTGAGGAAGGAAGAGGTTCACAATTTTGGTTCAGAATTTCCTTTGTAAAGCAATCTCCCGAAGCGATCGCCGAGCGACCACTTCGTCGAGAAGTTAATCTCAAAGATATTCGCGTATTAGTAGTAGATGATAGTGCCACTAATTGCAAAATCCTCACCTATCAACTAACGACTTGGCAGATGCGGGTCGATGCAGTGCAATGTGCGTCTGATGCGATCGCTATTTTACGAGCTGCCGTTGCTGAAGGCGATCGCTATCAGTTAGCAATTTTGGACATGCAGATGCCCGACCTTGACGGCGAAATGTTAGGCGCACAGATTAAAGCTGACCCGACACTGCAAGATATCAAATTAATTATGCTGACATCGCTAAATCAACAAGGTGGAATCATCCGCGTTAAAGAAATGGGATTTGAGTTTTATCTTGTCAAACCAGTCAAACAATCCCGTTTACTAGATATTTTGATGGAAGTAGTTTCTATAGATACTAATCGCAAAGCTCTGCCAATTGCTCCACTCATCGGGTTAGATGATATACCTACAAAGATTTCTAAGCTTAAAATTTTGATCGCTGAGGATAGTCCAATCAACCAAAAAGTTGCTTTACATCAGTTAAGGAGCTTTGGCTATGACGCAGATGTAGCAGGGAATGGAAGAGAAGTCCTCGATTTACTCAAGCACGTCCATTATGACATTATCTTAATGGATTGCCAAATGCCAGAAATGGATGGCTATGAAGCAACGACAGCTATTCGGCAGCTAGATTCAGCTAAGAATAAGATTGTGATCGTGGCTATGACTGCTAATGCCATGAAAGAAGATCGAGATCGCTGCATTGCCAGTGGGATGGACGACTATCTCAGTAAACCGATTCGCAAAGAGGATCTTGCTCAAAAAATAGCCGAATGGGAGAGAAAAATTAACTCTCAGAATGCGATCGCCCCTTCTAAAATTATTGCTAAAGATATTCATCCCAATCTCCTAGAACAAAATCTCAATATTTCTGAGGCATTACCATTAATAGACTGGTCTTATATTGATGACATTGCTGATGGTAGCGAAGAATTTAAGACTGAACTCCTCGAAACTTTTGTCGATTCTACATCTAAGGGTTTAGAGCAACTCGAAGAAGCGATCGCTACAAATGACTATCAGACAATTTCAAGAGTCGCTCATTTTATCAAGGGTTCAGCTAGTAACTTAGGTATTATTTCAATGGCGGCGATCGCTCATGATTTAGAGATGATTGAACACAATCAAAAAGAAGCAAATATGAAAGAGATACTAGAAAGAATGCAATCCCTATTGACACAAATTCAACAATTTATTTCATAAATAAAGATTGCATTATACGCAGTCTTTATTTGCAGCAATCATCGATCAAAAGAACCACAAGAAATCCTGTAAAAGTGTTGTATAGCAATGTAAGTTTTGCTTAGGACATAAAACCAAAAAGATGAGTGGCGGCGCGAAGCGCCGCCACTCATCTTTTTGGTTTTGATTTGTCCTAGCTATCTCTTGCGTTGCTATAAAGCAACATTTTTACAGGATTTCTTGATTTAGGTTTGAGCGCAAAGCCCTGCATAAAGTTTTCACTCATATGGGGAAGCATGTGAAATGGCAAAATAGCGAAAAAGTTAGACTTTTTCTTGGAGAGCGTTGATGCGATGACCAGTATTAATCAAAATCTCTTTAGTTGTAATCACATCCGCATTTTCACCAATTACCACTACCAAAAATTTTCCTGCGGCGATTTCCGCCTCATATTTACGGGCTTCCGACTCAACAATTCCTGCACTTTTCAAAACTTTAGTCAACCCACCATCTGCTTCGATATCCTGCCAGTTCAGCGATCCATAACCATGAGCAGCATCATGATAATTTTTGCCCAGCACAGAAATCTTGTTTCTACCTATCCCTGCCTTATGAATTTCCGTTGCGACATTCTCTGCTTCAATATTTGTCGAAAAAACATCAACTATTGTGAACCTCTCAACTACAGGAAGATTAGCCTCACTTGTACCACCATCTTCTACATACATCGGCGGTTCGACAGCATAGTTGTTCATCAACCCTTCTGTATCTACGGTATAACCATCGGCAGTGTGAATGCTGTCAGCATCTTCTGCATTATCAGGAGTATGCTTATAATTGACTCCTTCCCGCTCTTTACGGGCTTTGGTCTCTGCGGGAACGATGTTAGGATCGAAAGAATCAGCAGTTGTCTCGGCTTGAACTTCTGTACTCATGATGCTCTCCTTATTAAATTTGAGGACTGATTTACCTGAGTCGAATTTAACAACTCCGTATAAATATTAATTTTAATAAGTTGGCAATTAATTTTTGAATGAATTGAGTGAATTGATTGATTACAATACAAAACGTAGGAAAAAGAAATTTGCCTCCTATGAGAGTGGCTTCGACTCCGCTCAGCCAGCGTATAGCAATACAAGAAATAGCCACGACAAATTAAAACCCAAATAAATAGAGGCGGGGCGAAGCGCCGCCTCTATTTATTTGGGTTTTATGTCCTAAGCAAAACTTGCATTGCTATGGCCATTTGGTTGCCCTGCTTCGCGATTCCACAAAGGATTTATCAACTACATTCCACGTAACATCAGTTAAGAACTCACAAGAATACAAGAATTATTTTTAAAAATCCCCAAATATTTAGCCTGTTAAAAGCATATAGGTAGAGCTTTTCGCCACCTATATGCTTTTCTAAACAATAATTGGCTTAAGCCTAGTTTTGTTTAAAAAACCTGTTCGATTTCATCAATTTCAGGAATTTCTTCCTTCAATTTGCGTTCAATACCCATTCTCAAAGTCATCGCTGAGCTAGGACAAGAACCACAAGCACCTTGTAAACGTAATCTCACAATTGGACCTTCGATTTCGACAAGTTCTACATTGCCTCCATCAGACATTAGATAAGGGCGCAACTCATCTAAAACATTTTCGACATTATCTCTTGTTAGGGTCAGACTCATATTTTTTCCTATGTTTATCTCAAGACTAATAATTATGCTAGCAGAATAATTGAGAGCTAACGCGAAGCGTTAGCTCTCAATTATTCTGAATCAAATATCCACAACGATGCTCACCGTCAACCATCCAATGTGTCCGCTCCACAGGACAATCTAGCACTGTGGCAAACATTTCTAATTCATGTCCACACACACTTGGAAATGATTCGGCAACATGGGCGATCGCACAGTTATATTCCGTAAAGATAAAACTTTGTTTTTTCCCTTCTACGGGAAACCACTCCGTCACATAACCTTCAGAACGACGAATTTCGGCTAATTTTTCTAACCGTTGCTTGAGCGAACCGATTCCCAGTAAAGATTTATAATGTTGAGCTTTGCGTTGCCATTGCTTTTGCAGTACCTCAGATACTTGCTCTTTACCTAAAGTATCGATCAGCGTATCCAAGAAATTTACGGCGAATTGATTATAGCTATCAGGAAAGCGATCGCGTCCCGCTACCGTCAAAGCATACACAAACTGCGGTCTACCCATACCTACCTGCTCAGCAGTGTGATAGATCAATCCCTCAGTTTCGAGATCCTTTAAATGCTTACGGATTGCTTGAGGACTAATATCCAGTCTTTCTGCTAAATCTTGGGCTGTTACTTCACCACGCTTAAGCAGATGTTGCAAAATATCTTGCTTAGTGTCGTGTTTCGACTCATGCTTGACATCGCCTTTTAAGTCTGGCTTTAAGTCTGGCGTGATCATCTCCGCAACGCCGATGGGAGTTTTCATAGAATCAGCTCCTGAGGGCAATAGGGTCTTGAGAAAGTTTCGTCATTACATACAAAACTTAGACAAAACTTAAGCAAGGTTACAAAGTTTATAAAAAAGTTTATAAAAAATGACTTTGACAACTTGGATGTTGTTAATGTACCTTACAATTAGTAAAGAAACAAGTAAGTTGTTTTAATCCAGTAAAGCTAGCGTGAAGCACTAACTTTACAAGTAAACCATCAGGAGCCTCGACTGACATGACTGCAACGGTTCAAGCACTTGTCAACCAACCATACAAATACGGATTTGTTACGTCCATTGAGTCGGACACTATTCCTCGCGGTCTGAGCGAAGATGTCGTTCGCATGATTTCGGCTAAGAAAAATGAGCCAGAATACATGCTGGAATTTCGACTCAAAGCGTATCGCCAATGGTTAAAAATGCAAGAACCAACATGGGCGCATGTCGAATATCCTGCGATCGATTATCAGGATATCGTTTACTATTCCGCCCCTAAGCAGTCCAAGAAAAAGGCTAGTCTCGATGAAGTTGATCCTGAACTATTGGACACCTTCGAGAAATTAGGAATTTCCCTCAACGAACAAAAACGTCTCGCCAATGTCGCCGTAGATGCGATCTTTGACAGCGTTTCTGTTGCGACGACGTTTAAAAAAGATTTAGCCAAAGTCGGCGTAATTTTCTGCTCAATCTCGGAAGCGATGCATGAATATCCCGAGCTAATTAAGAAATATTTGGGTAGCGTCGTCCCGATCGCTGATAACTATTACTCAGCACTGAACGCCGCCGTATTTAGCGATGGTTCCTTCGTCTACATCCCTAAAGGCGTAAAATGCCCGATGGATCTGTCCACCTATTTCCGCATTAATAATGGCGATTCTGGACAGTTTGAGCGTACTCTCATCGTTGCTGAAGAAGGTAGCTATGTGAGCTATCTTGAAGGCTGTACTGCGCCGATGTTTGATACTAATCAACTTCACGCGGCTGTTGTCGAAATAGTTGCCCTAGATGATGCGGAAGTCAAATATTCCACCGTGCAGAATTGGTACGCTGGCGATAAAAATGGCAAAGGCGGCATCTATAACTTTGTAACCAAGCGCGGCTTGTGCCAAGGCAAAAACTCGAAAATTTCTTGGACACAAGTGGAAACAGGCTCGGCAATTACTTGGAAGTATCCTAGTTGTGTCCTTGTTGGTGAAAATTCCGTAGGTGAGTTCTATTCTGTCGCACTGACAAACAACAAGCAACAGGCTGATACTGGCTCCAAGATGATCCATATTGGCAAAAATACCCGCAGCAAAATCGTTTCCAAAGGTATCTCCGCAGGGGGCTCTCAGAATAGCTATCGTGGGTTAGTCAAAATTTCACCCAAAGCAGAAGGCGCAAGAAATTATTCTCAATGTGACTCAATGCTAATCGGAGACTGCTCACAGGCGAATACTTTCCCCTATATCCAAGTTCAAAATAATACGGCAAGGGTTGAGCATGAAGCATCCACTTCTAAGATCGGCGAAGAGCAACTCTTCTATTTCCAACAACGCGGTATTGCGGTAGAAGATGCAGTTTCGATGATTATTAGCGGCTTCTGTAAAGAAGTATTTAACGCTTTGCCGATGGAATTTGCAGTTGAAGCAGATAAGCTCTTGGCTTTGAAGTTAGAGAATAGTGTGGGTTAAAATAAAGTTGACGCAAAGCGTCAACTTTATTTGTGAATTACAGAATTATGGAAGAACTCATAGAACTGCGATCGCTAATTCAGAGAGGAGATACCCAATCTGCTCTGATGCTGATAGATGAGCTAGAAGAGATGAGCAAAGACGACAAGATTAATAAAATCCAAAGTTATGCTGTGATTCTTTTACTACATCTAATCAAGCAATCTGCCGAACAGCGATCTACTAGTTCTTGGGATGTATCAATTCGTAATTCTATATTCTCAATCCAACGCACAAACAAACGGCGGAAGGCTGGCGGCAATTATTTAAGCGATCGCGAATTGCAAGAAATTTTCGACGAGGCATATGATCGGGCTTTGGATAATGCCAGATTAGAGGCTTTTGGTGGTGCTTATGATGCGATCGCCCTTGGTAAAATGGTGAATCAATCGGAGATCTTGAAACGCGCTATGCATTTATTAACCACGGGTTGAAACTATGAATGTGTGGAAATGCTAGCAAATCCTATCTATTTATCTGGAACTATCTGGAGCGAAAAGCATTACAATTGAATTTAACTGTTAAGAGAAACATAGATGATTGTTGAAAATAGTGAAGTAATTTTATCGGTCAAGGATTTGACTGCGGAAGTGGATGGAGTCCAGATTCTTAAAGGACTAAATCTCGAAATTAAAGCTGGTGAAGTCCATGCGATTATGGGGCCCAACGGCTCTGGCAAAAGCACCTTCTCTAAAGTATTAGCGGGACATCCAGCCTATACGGTCACAGGTGGTGAGATTTGGTATAAGGGCAAAAATCTTTTAGATTTAGAACCTGAAATTAGATCTAGAGAAGGAATATTTTTAGCCTTTCAATATCCTCTCGAAATCCCAGGGGTGACTAATTCTGATTTCTTGCGCCTGTCCTACAACAATTTGAGAAAACATCAGGGTTTAGAAGAACTAGATATCATCGATTTTGATGACTTTATTCAAGAGAAGTTAGAAATCGTAGAAATGAATCCTAGCTTCTTGAGTCGTAGTGTCAATGAAGGATTTTCGGGTGGTGAAAAGAAGCGCAATGAAATCTTGCAAATGGCAATTCTTGATCCCACGCTAGCAATTCTGGATGAGACTGATTCGGGGCTGGATATTGATGCATTGCGTATTGTGGCGGGTGGGGTGAATAAGCTCTCAACACCTCAAAATTCTTCGTTGGTAATCACCCACTATCAACGCTTGCTCAATTACATTATTCCCGACTTCATTCATGTAATGGAAAATGGCAAGATCATTCTTACTGGCGGTAAAGACTTGGCTCTAGAATTAGAAGAAAAGGGCTACGACTGGCTCAAGGAAGAAGAGGCGGTGTTAGCATAATGTCTATTCAAGTTTATGACCCATTGGAAGATCAAATTCCAGAGCACGAATTCAAGGGTGCTGTGAATACGCGCAGTAAATTGGCTGTGGATAGTAACCAGTTTAGCTCGCGAATTCTGGGACTAAAATCTGGTGTTCCTAATATCGATCACAATACTAATCAGTTTGTGGGCGAACTGCGTCAATTAGCTAGCGATCGCCTATCAGCACTTTCTTTTCCCACGACTAAAGACGAAGAATGGAAATATACCGATGTTTCCTCTTTGGGTAGTCTAACTTTTGCTAATTCATCTGCTATTTCAACAGGTGTAGAGAGCTTAATTGCCAAACATACGGCTCCTGAAACTTCTGGCAATCTGCTTGTGTTTGTGAATGGGGAATATAGCGAAAAATTTTCAGATACAACAGGTGTTGAGCAAGGTTTAGTAGTTGGGACATTGTTAACCCTTGGCGATCGCATTTTGCCAAAGTTGCGATCTCACTTCGCCCAACATCCTGATGCGAATGATTATTTTGCCAGCCTGAATACTGCTTGTATAGCTGATGTAGCGATTATTCTCGCGCCTAAAGATTTAGTGGTTAAGAATCCTATTCAATTACTATTTGTATCTGTTCCTCAAGCAGGAAATGCAACCTTAATCACCCAGCCCCGTTGTTTAGTGATTGCGGAAACCCATAGTAATTTGACCTTCTTACAGACTTTTGTTGGTCAAGACAATCAGACCTATTTCACGAATGTGGTAACGGAAGTTTGGCTATCGGAAGGCGCACAGGTCAATCATACTAAGGTGCAATGGCAAGGCAATGAGTCAGTACATATTAATACAACGGCGATCGCTCAAGCAAGAAATAGCGTCTATACAAATCAATCAATTAGTCTCGGTGCAAAGATTTCGCGCCAAAACTTGATCGTGCAGCAGATGGCAGAACAGACCGAAACTTCGCTGACGGGTTTAGCCTTCATCGATGGGGAACAGCTTGCAGACACACATTCTGTGATCGCTCATAATTACCCTCATGGTTCCAGTAAGCAGTTGCATAAGTGTATTGCTGATGGACGTTCCCATGCCGTCTTTAATGGCAAAATTCAAGTTGCGAAGTTGGCTCAGCAAACTGACTCAGCGCAGTTAAGCCGTAATCTACTGCTATCAGGTAAGGCGCGAGTGGATACGAAGCCACAACTAGAGATTTTTGCAGATAATGTCAAATGCGCTCACGGTGCTACTGTCAGCCAGCTTGATGCGGAGGAGATCTTCTACTTACAAAGTCGAGCGATCGATGCAGAGAGTGCAGCAAATCTGCTTACCTATGCCTTTGCAACGGAAGCGATCGCTCAGATTCCGATTGTGTCGGTGCAGCGATCGCTTAGTAACTTTGTGCTTGAGAAAACCAAAGCATAAAATATAAAATAAAAAAGAAGCGATGCTTTGCGTCGTTTCTTTTTTACGAAAAGTGCTATAAGTCAACCTGTGAAAAATGTTAGGATGCTCAGCATCAAGAACGTATCGGGATGAGAAAATTAATGCGTTGGTCAATTGTGCTTATGCTCAGTGCTACATTAGCAGGAGCTAGCGCCCCACTAATTACTGCCTCTTCAGAATCTGATCTGACGTTGAATGCTAGCCTCGCCAATAATCGAGACAGCAAATCCTTTGATCCACTAACCTATACACCTATTGATCAGAGACTTGCCAAATTAGAAACTCAAGCCAAACAGCAAAATTCTACCGATACGGATCATGTTCGCGCTCGTTTAGTGATTGCAGATATCCATCTCAACAACCGTAAGCCCCGTGAGGCGATCGCTGCTCTTGACAAATTGGAAACGAAATATCCAGTTTTAGCTGATTACGTTCTGCTCAAACGCGCACAGGCGCAAACCCAACTCCGCGATCTCCCTTCAGCAACCGCAACTTGGCAACAAATTTTAGCTAAATTCCCTGATAGCCCTGCCGCCGCCGAAGCGATGTTTGCCCTTGGACAAAATCAACAACTTTTACAAAAATTTCCTGCCCATCCCCGATCGCAACAGGTCGCATTGCGTCTACTAGCCCAAACGCCAAATCGAGTGGATCTGATGGCGCATCTGGCGACTTATTTTAGTGATTCTAAAGAGATTGTGCCGATTTTAAATCGTCTAGTGGCGAGGTCCCCATCACTCACAGCCGATCAATGGTGGGCGATCGCTGAGGGCTATTACAATAATTTTGAATTTGGCAAAGCTGCTAATGCTTACAGTCGCGCCACAGTCAATCCCAGCACTGCTTACAATTACGCGCGTAGTCTCCATCGCGGCAAGCAAATTGATGCGGCGATCGCTGCTTACAATCGCGTTGTTCAGCAGTTTCCTAAAAGTCCCCAAGCACCTCGCGCTCTGATTCGGATTACGCAAATTGACTCGCCCCAAGCAGCGATCGCCGCTACGGATCGCATTGTTGCCAATTATCCTGAGACCGCAGGGGAAGCCCTAGGGATTAAGGCTGCAATTTTACAAGATAAACTTGGAAGTCCCAAAGCAGCCAGTGACGTTCGCAATCTATTGTTAAGTCGCTATGGTAGTAGCAATGATGCGGGAGAATTGCGTTGGCGCATTGCCAAGGGGCAAGCAAGAAGTGGACAAATCAAGAATGCGATCGCCACAGTTGACGCATTAATTGCCAATAGTCCTGATAGCACCTTCACTGCGGAAGCAAGTTTCTGGGCTGGTAAATGGGCTAATCAAATTGGTGATAAAGCTAAAGCCAAAACGTTATTTGAATTCACCATCCGTCAACATCCTGATTCTTACTATGCATGGCGATCCGCAAGTTCGCTCGGCTGGAATGTCGGTACTTTTACCACAGCAAGGTATGTAGCACCTGCGATCGCTTTACCTAGTGCCAGACAGCCTTTACCTGCGGGATCAGCTAAACTGCAAGAGCTATATATCCTCGGTCTAGATCGGGATGCGCGATCGCAGTGGGTAACGGAGTTGCGTGGCAAGCGCAATCTGGAACCAAAGGAAATCTTTACTGATGGCGTATTACGGGTTGCCAATCAAGATAACTTGATTGGGATTAAAACTCTTGAAAGTCTGGATTGGATTGATGTTTCCAATGCTCAAAAAGCAGAAATAGTGCAACTGAAGCAGCATCCTGCCTATATCCATTCTCTCTATCCATTTCATTATTGGGATTTGATCTCTAACTGGGCGAATGAACGCAAACTTTCCCCAGCCCTAGTCATCGGTTTAATGCGCCAAGAATCTCGCTTTGAGGCTCAAATTCGTTCTCGCTCTGGGGCGATCGGCCTGATGCAAATTATGCCAGATACTGGCTCATGGATTGCTAGCAAAAAGGGAGTGAACAACTACAATCTTGATCGACCAGAAGATAATATCAATTTTGGAACTTGGTATCTAGACTATACCCATGGTCGCTATGGCAATAACTCGATGCTTGCCGTTGCTAGCTACAATGCAGGGCCAGGAGCGGTGGGTAGATGGGTGGAAGCAAGGGGGGTAGGTGATCCCGATGAGTTCGTCAATAATATTCCCTATGACGAAACTAGAGATTATGTGTCCAAGGTTTTAGGTAACTATTGGAACTATCTTCGTTTGTATTCTCCTTCCGTCCAGCAACAGATTATGGCTTTAGAACAGCCTAATAATCTCAATGCTAACTCTAAGTTTTAGTAGGTGAATGGCGCTTACCTTTTAGGTTGTATGTCCTAAGCGAAGTTTAACATTGCTATACAATCATAAAAATCGTTCTCCCCGAAACATCTATGAGCCAGCACAAAATGGCGTAGCTATTTTGTGCTGGGGTATTACTCAAATATCGCTAGTTAAGATAAAGCGCCAATCACTTTGATCCATACCATGACTGACCAAACTAGCCGTCGCATCGGGGAAAATGCCTTTTGACTGAAGCGCGATCGCGAGTTGATCACCACTAGGTACACAAAACATATGGGTATATTCATCTCGCGGAGTCTCAATCCCTAATTGCATGTTTTCGCCCCACTGCACATGCAACAATGGCAGCATTTTCCCATTACTTTGAAGCTTTAAGTCCTTGATTCCTTGTAGCGATAGATAGGAAATCTTACCGCGATATTTCATGAGTATAGGTTCCAGCGATCGCATTACTTCCGCATCTACGCTGTAGATTCCTAATATCGATGAGCATCGGAATCGCAAAAGGTTAAACTTCTCATAAATACGTACCAACCGATTGGGCTTGCCATCGCTGGTGTTCATCGAAATCGTATAGCCGCGATCGCATTTACTCATACAGGACTGTAAAGCATAGTGCAGAAGCCTAATCGAAAGATGTTGTCTTTGATAGTCTGGATGTACTTTTAAATCGCATAAATACCAAGCTAAACGCAATGGTTCTCCATGACGATCGGTTACTTGCCGAAGGATGCCTGCGCCAACGGCGGCAACTCTTTCGCCATCCAAAGCGACAAAGTAATTGACATCGCCAAGGCGATCAAAAAAGGCAAAGTAGTTATCGCCATGATCGAGTTGAAAAGAGTCATTTCCCAATGGGTAGAATGCAGTCTGCTCAATCGCCTCAATGCCGACTTGAAATAAAGGACGCTCGGTAACTTCAACACGATGAAACTTCATGACCGAAAACCTACCACGACTTCACGATAGAAAAATGAGCGATCGCTTGCCAGTAATTCCTGACTCAGTTTGCGATCAACAGCTATATGCACCGCCATAATTGCGGCTAAATGATGATCGCCATTGAGTCGCCGCCCGATAATTGCTCCTCCTGATTTCAAGCAAGCGATCGCATCCGTCAGCATTTGATGGAGATCGCTCAAAGGCATCCAGTCTGAAATATTAGAAAACTGAATCAAATCGAATCCTTCTACTTCGGCAAGTTGCTGAAGGCGATCGACAAATGCGCCCTGATGCAATTGTAATCTTTCTACGCCTAGCGCCCGAATATTCTGCTGGGCAGAGTCTTGGAGATACAGAGGCAATCCTTCGCCTGCAAGATCATTGGTGTAGCGATCGCCCCAGACTTGGGTTAAAAAATAATTCTGATTGGGATGAAAGCGCTGTAAAGCTTGGGCAAATACATCGGCAAAATGTTCGCCAAAACTGCGATCCATCGAATAGTTAACTGCCGCTTCACCAAAAGTTTGGACAAGTCTCTCCCGTTCAAATACCTGCTCAAACAGATTGCGCCATTGCGGATGTTGAATTGCGGTTAATGGTTCTTTTAAAGGCGCAATCCCAAGCTGAGCAAATTTTGCAGCAAGCCCACGAAATAGCTGTTCAAATCGTCCGACTCGATTGACCCCAAATGCGATTTGCTCCTGTCTGGCATCCCAAAATGCTTGGGTGGGTTTTGGTAAATAGGCGCGTAAGTTGGCATAGATGCTAAGGCGATCGCGATCGCTAGCAGATTGATCGACACCTATCAATCGTAATTGTACATCTAGCGACAAATGCAATAGAGCTTGTCGGCGCAATTCCACAAGATGTAGTTGGGCAGGATTGAGATCTATGGCTTCGATTTTGGCGATCGCAGGGCTAGTCAGTAAACTTAAGGCAGTACAACCACCTGAAGCCACCAAAAAGATTCTGAGTGGTCGCTGATGCTTGGCTAGTTCTTGGATGACCCGTAATTCAATACGAGGATCTTCGCGCACTTGGGAGAAAGCGATCTCTGAGACAGGGCTAGCATTCAAGTTACAAATCACGATACAAACTCCAGAAATAATGAGCGCCAAGCGCTAGTCCTTGGATAACTTGCTCACGAGAACGTGGATTACTCCAACCCATTTCGGCTAAGTGCAACAAGTCTCTAGCATGTTCTGTATCTAGCTTCTCATGCACTGCATAGTGAGACTGACTGCCAGCAGCCGTCCAACCACGTTTCTGCAAAGTCCTAGCGATCGCCGTACTAATCCCGACATAGAGATACTCGATCATGCCGAGCATCGCCGCTCCTGATTCCCCCGACTGCATTAAGCAATAGGTCAAAATCGATTGGTTGAAGGCTAATACTGGCATCGTGCAAGGAACCTCTAGTTCGCGATCGGTTGCGCCCAAGGCGCGAAGGTATTGCTGAAACGTATATTTATGCGATCGCCAGCGATCTCCATGTCCATGTTCTTCAGTGATATTTGCGAGCAGAGGTAAGCGAGACTCTAGGGTTGCTGTCCTAGCTAATACCGCCGCCAATGGCTGAGAGAAAGACTCCACGGCATACCGAAAGGGAACTTGACTCCGCCGAAAAGCTTCGCGATCGGTCAGAGAATCTTCCATCCAAAGGATATAGGGATGGGAATTAAAGTCATAAACCTTTGCTACTTGTAAGACTGCTGACTGTAAAGATGGTAATTTGCTCAATTCTGCTATAGCCAATTCAGGATATTGGCGAATTCGGGAATTAGCGATCGGCTTTCTAATTAAAGTTTGCATCTTTTTCTCCACTCAATTAATCACAACGGAACCGACTTGCCGACGCTGTATGCTTGCGGCGAAGAAGTCTTGGACAAAAGAAAAATAGGAAGGGATATAAGGTGCACCCTGTTGGAGCAGATCTGACTGCAACTCTTGATGCAAGCGTGGTAAATGATACCAAGGCACGGCTGGATAGAGATGATGTTCTAGATGATAGTTCTCATTACACATAAAGAATCGCACTAAGGGAACTGTCAGAATCGTACGGGTTCCGCGAATTAAATCAGCTTCATGTTCGAGGAGGGTGTGCTGACTCATGCCGCGAATATTGACCATCGTATTAATCCACAGCATCGGAATTAGCCAACCATGAATTAGCAATGCTGGCGGTAGAGGTGAAAGTAACACAGTCGTAACTAGTAAGCCCAGCAAACCCACTTCGATCGCAATCCATAGGCGATCGGTGTGATTTCCCTGGTAAAATCCGAGAATCGGAATCGCGACAATGTAGACAGGATAACCAATAATCAATCTTCCCCAATGCATCAAAAAGGTTAACCAGTTCCATTTTGTATAGTTTTTATAATGATCGGGATCGCCCTCTACACCTAAATGTTGATGATGCTTGAGATGTAAGACCTTATAAGCTGAGAAATTTTGTCCAACGGGTAAAGCACAAAGAATGCTGAGCCAACGATTCCATTGCAAATTGCGACTGAGCACGCCATGCACGCCCTCATGGGTAAAGAGGCTAATACCATGTAAAGAAGCTGCTGCCAAGAGATACAAGGGTAAACAGAGGAGATATACCCAAGGTGTCGCGATCGCCTGTACTAACTCATAGGCTGCCAATGCTGACAATATGTACAACGCCATGAAAATGGGCAAACGGTGCGGATGTTGATCGAGGCTATGTAATTGTTTAAGCAATTCGGGAGCGATTTTGGGCTTTGTTGTCTCGCCAGAGGGAGCGGTTTGCTCAAGTTTAAAATTGTCCTTGTCTGAGAATTGTTGTGTTTTCATAGACTTAGGGATTCCCACAGAGTAGGTCATATATAATTGCGATCGCTAAGAGCCAATATGTTGTGAAGCGGCAAAGCCACCTCACAACATAAAGATGCCAGAGTTAACTTGTGTCAAAGGCTCACTTTTAGGATCATTAGCAGGATCAATTATTTTGATTGTGCTTGCTCTAAGGGCTTCACCGTAAAATAAGGAACCGATTTTTGATGGCGCGGCTTCGCCGCGCCATCAAAAATCGGTTTCTTAATAAATTGCAGAACCCTAAGCTCTATTCACATCTCTTTTACTTAATATTTAATTCGTTTAATTATCTTAATTTAACAATCTATGACAGTACTTACCCATCCCAACGATGCATATATCCTTGCTCAATGGCTAGCAGGCGATCATAGTAATTGGGAACAGGCGATCGACAACCCCCCATTTTTTGCCCATATCCGCGTTGGTATCCGCCCCTTGCCCAACCCAATTACTGAGGATGGCGTATGGCTATTTCTCGAACAAGCTTACGACTATGAGCTACATCATCCCTATCGCACAGCCGTATTACACCTGATCTTTCAAAACGATCGCATTGAAATGATCAACTATCGCCTCACAGAAGCCGAAAAATTCTTTGGTGCTAGTCGTGATCGCGATCGGCTGAAGGAGATGGATGCAAGTGCGATCGCCCAATTAGAAGGCTGTACTCAATGGGTGTATCGCGCCGATCAGCGTACTTTTAAAGGCGCTGTCGAACCTGGGAAAAAGTGCTGCATCAATCGCAAGGGTGTTGATACTTACCTCTCGATTGAGTTTGAAGTAACTGAAAACACCTATAGCAGCCTTGATCGTGGATACGACATCGTAACTGATGAGCGGGTGTGGGGTTCGATCGCAGGAGCCTTTCAATTTACCAAAAAAGTCAGCTTTGGCGACGAAATTTCCCTAGGTTCTACTCCTCAAGGTATAATAGCTTCCTGATAAATTAGATTTTTTGGGCATCTAAATACTGATCAATCAGTACATGATTTCCCAAAATCTGATCAATCGGCGCTTTCTGGATCGCAATTTGCCATTGACTAAAAGCTAAATAATGTTTTAGAAGCCTTGCTTAAATAAGTTGTTGGACTTAAATGTAGGATGGGTTAGCGATCGCGTAACCCATAATTGATAACCAATTAATGCGTTACGTTGTACTAACGCATCCTACGAATCATTAAGACTTCTCCCTTAGTAAAGCTGCTCAAACTTTTATTGGCATTTGCTCAAATCGTAAAGTGCTGTAAATCAGAAAGCAAAACTAGTGTGAGTATTAAAGGTGTAATTTGAAAGTCCTCGTAGTTGGCAGTGGCGGTAGAGAACACGCCTTAGCTTGGAAACTTCTGCAATCCCCCAATATTGATCGCGTCTTTTGCATCCCTGGAAATGGCGGTACGGCAACCATGCCCAATTGCCAGAATGTTTCCCTTAGCATTGATGATTTTGAGGGGATTTTAAGGTTTGCCCAAGTGCAAGGTGTTGGTTTTACCATTGTTGGTCCCGAACTGCCCCTAGCACTTGGCATTGTTGATTATTTTCAAGCCGCCGAAGCATTGATTTTTGGTCCAACTCAAGAGGGGGCAAAGATTGAAGCCAGCAAGTCTTGGGCAAAGACACTCATGCAAGAAGCGAATATTCCCACCGCCGCCAGTGCCACTTTCCAAAGTCTCGAAGCTGCTCAAGCCTATGTACAACAACAAGGCGCACCAATTGTGATCAAGGCGGATGGTCTAGCTAGTGGTAAGGGTGTTACCGTGGCGATGACTATCGAAGAAGCCACTGAAGCGCTCGATCGCATTTTTGCAGGACAGTTCGGCTCTGCAGGCGAAACCGTGGTCATCGAAGAATTTATGACAGGGCAAGAAGTATCTGTCCTTGCGGTCACCGATGGTAAAACCATTCGCCCCTTAAGTCCTGCTCAAGATCACAAACGTCTCGGTGATGGTGATACAGGTCCAAACACAGGTGGGATGGGAGCCTATGCACCTGCGCCGATCGCTACACCTAAGTTGATGGCAAAAGTGCAGACTCAAGTGTTAGAACCTGCGATCGCCGCTTTAAATGCTAGAGGTATTGATTATCGTGGTTGTCTCTATGCGGGGTTAATGATTACTCCCGAAGGTGAACCAAAAGTTGTGGAGTTTAACTGTCGGTTGGGCGATCCTGAGACCCAAGCAGTCTTGCCATTACTGGATACCAATCTGGATGATTTGTTGATGGCTTGTATCGAAGGCAACCTCGCTAACTTTCCACCTATTAAATGGAAAAAGCAGTCATCCGTATGTGTGGTGATGGCAGCAGGTGGCTATCCAGATAAAGTAGAGACGGGGCAGTTTATTACGGGTATCGGTAAAGCCGAAGACCTAGGTGCATTTGTATTTCAGTCAGGAACAAAGCTCAAGAACAATGCCCTAGTAACCAATGGTGGTCGAGTGCTTGGAGTAACCGCCCTAGGCGATGACATTCGGAATGCCATTACCAATGTTTATAGCGCCATTGAGTTTGTCGCTTACGACGGAATGTATTACCGCAAGGATATTGCGAGTAAAGCCATCGATTAAATTAAAAGCCCGCGCTATGCGCGGGCTTTTAATTTAATCGGCCATGCTGAGATTTACGGTAATCGTTAATTTTAAAGAAGAATCGGTATTTGAGTCATGGATTTGCTGCCAATGGTGATTAATGGGGCGATCGCCAATCGGCTCAGTCAAAACCCTTGCTAGAAGTTGCAAAAGCTTAGAAGCACCATTACTAATCTCTTGACTAAATGACTCTGTAGCTGTCGGCAAATTCACAGGTGATGCAGTTGTGCTAATCATTTGCGAATTAATTGTAGATTGGAAATTACTACTAATATTAGGATTAGTATTTAATGCACGATTGCTGTAACGACGCAAAACCACTTGCAAATTATTTTTAGTGACGCGATCGCCAAAAGCTTCTGACAGTAATTGCCATAGTTTATAACCAACATCACGAATATAAGCAGCATCATAGCCAGCTTTTTCGGCAATTTCTGAATAGGTTTTACCCTCCCATGTTTGACGAAAGATCGCCTCTTGAATGGTACTGAGGCTCTTATTCCCCAAAACAGAATCTACGATATTGAGTGCGTCTTCAATAGTCATTGTTTTCCTCACATTTCACTAATTAGTTATATCTAGATAACTTCTCTAAAAAATAGCGAGTCAAAATGTTTTTAATAATATTTTGATTCTAAATCTTGATGTTAAGTGGGAACTTCCTAATTAAATCTCCATCTAATTAGGCATAATCAGGTAAACAAACAAATAGTTTGTACTCAACACATTCACAAATACCTTTCTTAACTCGTTTCCCAATTTAATGATTAGAATTTCTTACTCAACTCACAGTTTCTCAACACCCATCCGTTAGACTCGCTAAAAAGTTTTAGAGATTAATCCAAAAAATCAATACAGATAACAACGTAGAAAACAAAATGTTTTGTATGCTGTTTCCATTGACACAGCTAAGTTAGCACAGTTTATTTAAACTGGTTATGTAGAGTAATTGTATAGATGAAAGCTTCAAAAACATTTATTAGCAAGGTTTTCAGGGATTACAACATTTTCTCCATCTATCTCAAACTTGTTTTTAACGATAAAAATTATGATGTTTGATGACATCAATCAAGACATTAACAAGCAAGTTATTGGAACAGAAAAAGTCTGATCTTTTTTTCTAGCATTTTCTGACAAAACCCAAACAAATGGGTAGTCCTGCAAAGGAACGGATTTGTTTGGGTAAGGATAGGCTAGCCTATCCWYACCCAAACAAATGAAGGCGGCGCGAAGTGCCACCTTCATTTGTTTGGGTTTTAATTTGTCCTAGTTGTCTCTTGCTTTGCTATAGCGATCCTAAATGAGTTGTAAGATTTAAAGGGTTGTGAGAGTGCGCCCCTTCGGGACGCACTCTCACAACCCTTTTAGGATTGCTATATGTAAGCTCAAAAATAGGGGAAAATATCCTTTTTAACTTCCTGTGAGCAATATGGCAAACAACAAGAAAGAAGTATTGGTGTTAGGGCTAACCCTGGCTATCTGTGGTGGATTGGCTGCTGCTGGTATTTTATTCTTTACGAAAAACCAACCCCCGATCGCGATCAATGGCAACCTCACAGTTAGCGATACTAACTTCGACTTAGCATCACGCAAAAGTGAAGGCGAAAAAATACTGATAACATCCGAAATTAATCCTGACAAGGAGCAGGCGATCGCGGCGATCGCCAAAAAAGATTACGCCACCGCAGTTACCAAATGGGAAGCCTCGCTCAGTAAACAGCGTAGTGATCCTGAAGCGGTTATATACCTAAATAATTCCAAAATTGGCGATCAAAAATCCCTAGCAATTGCGGTGAGTGTGCCGATTGGGGGCAATCTTAATGTGGCTAAAGAGATTTTGCGTGGTGTTGCCCAAGCCCAAAGTGAGATCAATAATCAGGGTGGAATTAATGGCATACCCCTAAAAATTGCGATCGTTAATGACGACAACAAAATTGAAGTTGGGACAAAAGTTGCCCAATCCTTAGTCCAAGATCAAAATATTCTCGCCGTGATCGGACATAACTCTAGCGAGGTTTCCATCGCCGCAATCCCAATCTATCAAGCGGGAGGACTGGTGATGATGTCATCAACAAGTACAGCTAAAGAGCTTTCAGGTGCGGGTAGCTATATTTTTCGGACAGTGCCAAGTGTGAGGTTTCAAGCCAATGCGCTATCTCAATATGTAGTTAAACAGCAAAACAAGAAAAATATTGGTATTTGCTTCAACACCATAGCAAAAGCCAGTCAATCCCTTCAAGAAGAATTTACTGCCGCCGTATTTTCGGATGGTGCAAAAATTAGCCGTGTAAATTGCGATCTGTCTAATCCCAACTTTAGCGCCGACAAGGTAATTGAGGAGATGTTGAGCGATCGCGTCGATGCCTTGTTATTATCTCCGGGTGTCGAAAAGATCGAAAAAGGGATCGAAATTGCCGTTATTGCCAGAAATCGCCTGTTATTGCTAGGTGATGGAACTTTGTATACTTTCAAAACCTTGCAACTTGGACAAGGGGCAATTGCCGACATGGTGCTAACCGTGCCTTGGCATCCTGAATTTTTAGCTAATAATCCCTTTGCGGGTAATGCGGTAAAACTGTGGGGAGGCGATGTGAATTGGCGCAGTGCTACTAGTTACGATGCAACATTAGCGATCGCAGGTGGACTGCGTAAAAATGCCACTCGTGCAGGACTACAACAAACTCTATCTAGTAATACCTTTGAACTAGAAGGAGCCGCAGGAAAAATTGCCTTTCAGCCATCGGGCGATCGGGCGAATCCTTCGATTTTAGTAAAAGTGAGTAAAGGCGATCGCTCAGGCGTTGGCTATGACTTCGTGCCACTGCGTTAAAACCAAAGAGAATGGCGGCGCTTCGCGCCGCCATTCTCTTTGGTTTTAACGACGCCATTTTTTAAAATCGTTTTGATGCAAGGGTAAATAAGGCGTGTGATATAGTTTTTTGGTGTCTTACATTACTAAATTCATTACTTAATAAAACAAATGGCTAAAGTCAAAATTGCCTCCGCTACTGATGTCAGTTCTGATAAAGTTCTGAAAACTAGCGCCAATGGACAATCTGTCATCGTTGCAAAAGTTGGTGATAAATATTGCGCGATCGCGAATAAATGCCCTCACTTTGGACTACCTCTAGCCAAAGGCAAATTTGAAAATGGTGTAATTACTTGCCCTTTCCACGGTTCAAAGTTTGAAGTTTGTACTGGCAAGAATACTGAATGGGTAGAATCTTTTGTCGGGATTCCCCTGCCTAATGTTGCCAAGAAAATGATCGCTATGGGCAAAACTTCTACTGATGTGAAAAGTTTTACCGTCACTCAAGAAGGCTCCGATCTATTTATTGACGCATAATAAAAAAACAAAAAAGCTGCCGTGCAAAACACGGCAGCTTTTTCAACGTATAGCCATTTGCGGAGTGCGAAGCATGCGGCAAATGCCGGAAAACGGGAAGAATCGCTTAGCGATTCTTCCCGTTTTCCGCTTTTGTAGAACTGACGTTACCCAAAAAGAGAGTGGTGGCGTTTCGCGCCGCCACTCTCTTTTTGGATTTTATGTCCTAACAAGACTATTGATATTTTTTGAAGACTAGAGTGACATTATGACCACCAAATCCAAAGGAGTTAGAAGTCGCCACATTAATTGTCATCGGACGAGACTTGTTAGGCACATAGTCTAGATCGCATTCAGGATCAGGATTTTCTAGATTCATCGTTGGCGGTGCAATATCATTTTTCACTGCCAAAACTGTCGCCACAGCCTCAATGCCGCCAGAGCCACCCAACAAATGCCCCGTCATCGACTTAGTGGAACTTACTGCAACTTTATAGGCATGATCACCCAGAACTTTCTTGATCGCCTTAGTCTCAGTACTATCATTTGCTGAAGTGCTTGTACCGTGAGCATTGATATAGTCCACCATCTCAGGTGCAATATCACCATCCTTAAGAGCTAGAGCCATTGCTCTGACTGCGCCTTCGCCATTAGGGGAAGGTGAGGTCATATGGTAAGCATCGCAGGTACAGCCATATCCTACGATTTCGGCGTAGATTTTTGCTCCACGCGCTAGAGCATGTTCGAGATTTTCGATAATCAAAATTCCTGCGCCTTCGCCCATCACAAATCCATCGCGATCTTTATCAAAGGGACGGGAAGCATGGGCAGGATCATCATTGCGGCGAGACATGGCTCTTGCCGAGGCAAAACCTGCAAAGCCGAGTGGTGTAATTGCCGCCTCAGTGCCACCACAGATCATCGCTTGGGCAAAGCCACTTTGGACTAAACGAAATGCATCACCGATCGCATTGGAACCCGCCGCACAAGCAGTCACCGTGCAGGAATTTGGTCCCTGTGCGCCCGTATGAATTGCCGTCAAACCTGCGGCCATATTACCGATCATCATCGGAATCATAAATGGACTACAACGGCTAGGTCCTTTAGTACGGATAATTTCATGCTGATCTTCGAGTACTTGCAAGCCGCCAATGCCAGTACCTAGTAAAACACCAATCTGAGGAGCATTAAGAGGTGTTATTTCTAGATTAGCATCGCGTAAAGCTTGGATACTGGCACTCACACCAAATTGAGCAAAGCGATCCATACGTCGCGCTTCTTTGGCTGGGACATATGCAAGAGGATCAAAATCTTTTACTTCGCCACCAACTCGACATTCATGATCGGTGGTATCGAAGCGCGTAATTTCGGTAATTCCGTTTTTGCCATCAACTAGACCTTGCCAGTATTCTTCGACCGTGTTACCGATCGGTGTGATTGCACCTAGTCCAGTGACAACGACGCGAGAGAGGGGCTGAGGGTTTTGCATTTCGTAATGATTTGGATAGAGTTTACGAAATATGAGGGTTGCTTGCCAACCCTCATATTTCACTAGGCAGCTTGCTTGCTGTCAATGTAATCAACGGCGTTCTGCACGGTGGCAATTTTTTCTGCGTCTTCGTCGGGGATTTCAACGCCGAATTTTTCTTCTAAGGCCATAACCAATTCGACAGTATCGAGAGAGTCAGCGCCAAGGTCGTTCGCAAAGCTAGCTTCAGGCTTAACTTCGGCTTTATCAACGCCTAATTGGGATGCAACGATTTCTTGAACTTGCTCAAAGGTACTCATTTACTTATTCTCTGCTTACTACCAAAAACTTTTTAGCGTTTTTAATTTTATCGGATAAAGGTAGCTGTATATACATGATCGCAAATAACTATCGAAAAATTCAATTTTTTAGCGAATATTTAGGACTATTTAGGGCTTTGCCTTAAATTTAGTGGTGCGCGGCGAAGCCACGCACCACTAAATTTAAGGTTGAACATAATTTTTAACCTGTCGAATTAAAAATACCCCCGCAACGGAATTCCCAAACTCATCAAGAGTAGGGCTATAGCAAGCGATCGCCGCTTTATCAACAATAATTGATAACAAAGCCCCACTAATACTGGACTTTGAAGGTAATCCCAGATTTTTGGCAAAGTCTGCTGATGACTCATACATGCCACATTGAGACATAATTTCTAAAACTATGGGGATATGTGGCGATCGCTCAGTACTAACTAATAAAGTGCCAATTTGCGCCAGATCTTGAACATTGCCGCGCAAACAACAAATTTCTTCATAAACTGCAAGGGCTTGACTAGGATTAGCAATTATTCCTAAGTATTGAAGCTGATCGGCGATCGCTAAATTCCGACGATTGGTCACCGATCTCACTGAATCTAGCATGGCTAAATCGAGCGTCAAATTTGCTCCAGATCTCTGATTAAGCCAATTTTGCAAAGTATCATAGGAGCTTAATAGTGATGAAATGGCGATCGCGCCACTATTAATCATCGGATTTTTGGGCTTGTCATCAGGAATTGCATTAAATGGATCGTTACTCAGTTTGGAGTCAACTATCTGAAAAACTGCATCTCTACCGAGATTTTCTAGCAAATAAAGTAACAAAAATGGCTTGACTACACTCATCAACGGAAAGGTTATGGCAATGTCGCCAGCCATAATACGCTCACCTTTTACCTGTTGAATCGCGATCGCGATCGCCTCTGGATCAGCTTGAGCTAACAAAGGAATATAGCTTGGGAGCTTTCCCTTAGTGACTTCTTGTCTTGCTAATTGTAGCCATTGTTGAAGATTATTTTCGAGCATAAAATCCCACTGCTGTTGTAAAGATAGCGCTGCGCCCTATCTTTACAACAGTTTATTACGTTCCACCATCGTCTCTAAATCTGCATCACTCCCATAAGTACTTATGCAAAACTTATGCAAAATAAACCCAAACCTGTAAAATTGCGTCACTGCGGGGCGCAATTTTACAGGTTTGGGTTTGTAATTAATTATGCCCATCTACTTAGCGGCGTTCAGAGCAGTAGGTCATCAAATAAAAATCATTATTCACCATTATTCATAGGTACTGTATCCGACCGCGAAAATCATCGGTGATAAACCAACAGCGTTTCTGCCCCTGATTATTATCATATTCTGTATCAGTAGATAGATATCGCGATCGCTGATTCGGTGATAAACCAACAGCGTTTCTGCCCCTGATTATTATCATATTCTGTATCAGTAGATAGATATCGCGATCGCTGATATTGCTTACCAAAAGTTGTCACCAAATATCTGTTAGATTTATATATGTTTACAAAGTCAATTTAATAAAAAAATTTTATGAGCTTACTGATCGTTGGTGCGACAGGTACATTAGGTCGTCAAATCACCCGTCACGCACTAGATCGGGGGCTGAAAGTCAAATGTTTTGTTCGTTATCCCAAAAAAGCAAACTTCCTCAGAGAATGGGGAGCCGACTTAGTAGCAGGAAACCTGAATAATCCTCAAAGTCTGGATGATGCACTAGAAGGGGTTACCGAAGTTATTGACGCAGCCACAACTCGTGCAACTGGCTCACTCAGGATTAGAGATGTCGATTGGCTAGGCAAAGTTTCACTGATCCAAGCTGCTGAACGCGCCAAGGTTGAGCGGTTCGTATTTTTCTCAATCCTCAATGCCGAGAAATATCCCAATGTCCCCCTGATGGACATCAAAAATTGCACCGAAAAATTTTTAGCATCTACCGATCTGAACTACACCATCCTCAAGCCCTGCGGATTTTTCCAAAACTTGATTGGTGAATATGCGATCCCCATCCTTGAAAATCAAACAATCTGGATCGGTGGCGAATCATCGCCGATCGCTTATATGAATACTCAAGACATCGCCAAGTTTGCCATTCGCGCCTTGACTGTTAAAGAAACTGAGCGTCAATCCTTTGCGATCGCAGGACCAAAAGCATGGCAACCCAGCGAAATCATCAAACTTTGCGAAAGAATGTCAGGACGCACCCGCAGAACCGCCAACATGCCCCTTGGGTTACTGCGCTTTGCTCGGAAAGTTGCTCTCGGCTTTGAATGGGGTTGGAGTTTTGCGGAGCGCATGACCTATGCCGAAGTTCTCGCTAGTGGCATTCCGCTTGATGCCGACATGAAGGAGACTTACAAAATCTTTGGTCTTGAAGAAGAGGACATGACAACATTGGAATCCTATATGCAGGACTACTTTAGCCGCATCCTTAAGAAATTGAAGGAGCTAGATTATAAAGAGCCTAAAATTAAAGCCCCTTTCTAAAACATATAGACCCTGATGCGCTGCCTATGCTTTTCAGGTTTGTTATTATGATGTAGATATCCAAATAAACAGCTTCAAAATAATTAAACCCAATAATTAACAAACATGAGCAAATCACCATTAGACGCTTTCTTTATTGGTAGAGCCACGGCTGAGGCTGTAATTGATCGCATTGAAGAAACGGTAACCGAAGCCCTTAGCGCATTAGGCAAATTTGATGCCGAACAACGGGAACAGATTCGTATTTTCGTCGAAACCGTTTTAGAAAAAGCCGAACAACAAAAGGGAAACGTTACCACCGATGATAGTGATATCGCTCCTGATGAGTTGCAAGAAACTATTGATAACCTCCGCGCCGAAATTGCTCAACTAAAATCTGAATTGCAGCAATATCGCGAGCAATAAAAAAAGGAGCGCGTTGCGCTCCTTTTTTTATAATAAAAGCCTTGCAATGCAAGGCTTTTAACTTTTTAACGCAATGCTGGTAAAGATGGTGATGCTTTCGGTGAAACGCTAGGCACAGGACTTGTACTAGTGGGAGACACACTTGGTAAAGGACTAGGTGACGCTTTAGGCGTGGCAGTTGGTGAAGCTGTTGTTTGGGGCTTAACTTGGGCTGGTTCAGCTTTTTTCTTTTCTCCTAAAATGCTAGGACTGCCATCGTCAAACACACCCGCAATACAAGAAATCATCAAAGTTGCCAAAGTACCTACAAACAAAGCTTTCCACCCTAGGTCGGAAATGTCGCGGCGGCGGGATGGGATCAAAGCGATCGTGCCACCCACAAAAATTCCTACAGAGGCTAAATGAGCAAAGCCTGATAAGGCATAACTGACAATAATCACAGTGCGATCGCTGATTTCCCCCGCTTGAGCAGCCTGAGCTAACGCTTGATAAGGTGGGATCGCTGTTTCCAGTAGTCGCCGACCAATGATCACTGAAGCCGGCCAAGAATCCTCTAACGATACTCCTGTTAGCAAAGTCAAAGGATAGAATAATGCTCCTTGAATATTAGGAAGATTAACCACTTTAAAAACATCGCTAATAGTTGCTAGCCAAGCAAAAATTTGATTAACCAGATCGACTAAACCCACAATTAAAATCAAAATTGCCGCGATCGAAGCAGCCATCTTCAACCCATCCAAAGCCCCAATAATCGTGGCATCCATCGGACTCATCCGCTTCATGGTTTCGCCACCAGCATTTTCTAATTCACCCTCTTGATCAGATTTTGAGGATTTATCTTCTTTAGGGATACCACCCATTGTTAGAGGTACACCCGTCTCAGGCACAAGAATTTTTGACAACACAAAACAAGCGGGGATCGCAATAATCGAAGCTGAAACTAAGTGTCCAAGAATATTTGGAAAAACTGGGCGTAAAAAGCTGACATAAATAGCTAAGGTCGAAGAAGCTGCTGTCCCAAAGCAACAAGCCAAGATTGCACATAATTCACTGCGAGTCATCTTAGGAAGGTAAGGCTTGACTACGATCGCTGCTTCAATACCCACAAAAATATTGGCGGCTCCACTCAGAGCCTCAGCACCACTCAAACGCATTGTCCAGAAAAAGAGCTTGGCAAAAACCTCCACAATCTTTTGGATGATCCCCAAGTTTTCCAATAGTGCCATGAAGCCTGAGAAGAAAACTACCGCAGGCAAGGCTCTAAAAGCAAATACATAAGCCAGACGGTTCGTTGTGCAGTAATTTGCAGCAGAATTTGCCACACTGGTAAGGTCATCTAATAAAATCTGCCCAGGGGGACAAGTGCCATTAGGACTTAGAGGCAACAATGTATAAGGTTCTTGTCCTGTGGGTGGCACAAGCAAGCGACCAAAGACAAATCTTGCGCCAGTATCCGCCGATGCAAATATGCCATCTAGTAGACCGCTAAACCACCTTAACCCTTCTCTAGTTTGAGGTTGTTGAAAGACTAGATAGCCCAATACTAGCTGCAAGCCGATGCCCCAGATAATTACGCGCCAAGGGATAACTCGACGATCTTCTGAAAAGACCCAAGCCACAAAGCACAAGCCAAAAATGCCAAAGAAAGAAACAAAATTCAAGTAGGTCATGGGCGTTTGAGGGAGAGATTAGTCAACATAGAGATCCAAGAAAGTCAAAATCCAGAAAAGCAATCCCAAGGCAAATTAAAAATCAATTAAAAAGTAAATTGGTTTTATAGTTGCAAAATCTAATCAAAATGTTACGATGATAAATGCTTTAAACCATGTCATTTCGCTAAAGGAATAAACTGTGGCAAACATCAAGTCCGCAAAAAAGCGCATTCAGATCGCTGAGCGTAACCGTCTGCATAATAAATCATATAAGTCAGCCGTCAAGACTTTAATGAAAAGCTATTTAGAAGCAGTTGATGCCTATAAGGCAAATCCAACTCCTGAAGCCCTAGAAGCAGTTAATGCTAAGCAATCTTTGGCTTACAGTAAGATTGATCGTGCTGTCAAACGTGGAGTTCTCCATAGCAACACAGGCGCACGTCGCAAATCTAAGCTCGCTGTCGCCCTCAAAAAAGTTACTGCTACAAACTAAATAGTAATCAACCAATGATAAATTAGCGTTTTCCGAGCATTAGCAACTAAAAGTGTTTAAGTAGCTCACAGCACTGGGGGCTTAAATAATCTTTGCTATAATCTAGTTCGGATAACAATTTAGGATTAGTTACTTTGGGCTTGCGGTCTTCCAACGTTTTGTTGACGACCCGAAATAATCGGGCAGGTTGCAGAATAATCGCTTTTCCCTACAGTTTCTTACGTCTGCGATCATGAGGTCTTCTCAACCTGTCCAGCTTATACTGAGAGCTAAATCTACATGTCTAACCTTGATAAAGAGAGCTTCTTAAACCCTATCTCTAACTTTAGAGGCGAGTTTTCGCCACAAAATTTAGCTTTTGATGCTAATCTACAAGAGTTTACGAATCGTATTTCGATTATTTGTGCTTTAGAAACTGGGGGTAAGATTTCGCCAAATGAAGCTTATCTACAGATCAAAGAACTCTGGAAAAAGTTAGATACATCCAGACAACATCTTTTAGGTGACGACTAATTTATCTTGAAATGCTATCTCAGAATAGATCATTAACTTTTTTACACCCATACCATAGACATAAATTCACTAAAAGATTGTTTACAATCTTTAACATAGGTTTATACTAGGAATAATTAACTTCATTTTGCTGATTTCTCCCATTGCATGACTATCCAAAGCAATCTAATCTTTGGAAGCTGAGGTTTTCATAGAAAAACTCTTTTTAAACCGCTTAAAATTTAGGGCAGAGATGTCCTTCGGCTTTGTTAGTGATTGTTTATCCCGTGCGATTGGCAGAATAGGCGAACTGTTCGTAGAACAAATTTGCTGCAAATCTTAGGATCATCCATGCCCTCATCTTTTCTTTCTCTCGGTATTTCTGAAGCACGAGTTGCTAAGCTCGAATCAATTGGCTTTACAGAGCCTACAGCTATTCAAGAACAAGCAATTCCTCAACTGCTCGCAGGAGCAGATGTACTCGGTCAGGCGCAGACTGGTACTGGTAAAACGGCGGCTTTTGCGCTGCCCATTCTAGAGCGTTTAGATCTGAACAACGACTCTTTACAAGCTCTAATTTTGACTCCAACCCGTGAATTAGCAATTCAAGTTGGACAAGCTCTGCGTAGCTTTAATACCAAACCAGGTGCAAAAATTCTCACCGTATATGGTGGATCTGACATCAGTCGCCAAATGGTTCAATTGGAACGTGGTGTCCATGTAGTTGTTGGTACTCCTGGGCGTGTCATCGATTTGATGGAACGTGGAAAGCTAAAACTAGAGCATCTTGCTTGGTTTGTTTTGGATGAAGCGGACGAAATGCTCAACATGGGTTTCATTCAAGATGTCGAAAGGATCTTGGTAACGACTCCTTCTACTAAACAAAGTACGTTCTTCTCGGCAACTATGCCTCCTGCGGTAAAGCGCTTGGTGAAGAATTTCTTGAAGTCTCCTGTAACTGTCAAGGTTGAGACTCAGGATTCTACCCCTACCCGTATTGACCAACAGATTTATCTGGTTCCCTATCACTTGACTAAAGAAGAGGCTTTGCTTCCTGTTCTGGAATATGAAGCTCCAACTTCAGCAATCATCTTTGTGCGAACTAAAGACTCGGCAAGCCGTTTAACGGAGATTCTGCAATCTTCTGGTCATAGTGTTGATGAGTATCACGGGAATCTCTCGCAATCTCAACGCGAAAATTTGTTGCGTCGCTTCCGTAACCAACAAGTACGTTGGGTTGTCGCAACTGACATTGCAGCCCGTGGTTTGGATATTGATGGTTTGACCCATGTGTTTAACCTCGATATTCCTGATGATCCTGAGCGTTATGTTCACCGTATCGGACGGACTGGACGCGCTGGCAAAAAGGGAATCGCGATCACTCTGATTTCTGGAAAAGAGCGTTATAAGTTGCGTCAATTGGAACAGCAAGTTGGAATGCCTCTTCCTCCTCAGCCTTTACCTAATGTTGCTCAGATTCAAGAGCGGCGCATCGGTCGTTTCACTGAGCAAATTCTAGAGGCTCTGTCTGGCGAGCGTTTGGCTTCGTTCTTACCTTTAGTATCGCAATTGGTTGAGGACTATGATCCTCAAGCGATCGCTGCCGCAGCTTTACAACTTGCCTATACTCAACTGCAATCAGATAAAGCAGAACAAGCTGCCTTGCAAGTTTTGGCTAAGCAACCTCACAGTCCTTCTGGTGGACGCGATCGCGATGGCGGTGGTTACAACAGTGGTAGACCAATCAAGCGTGGTCAAAGTGGTTATCGTGGTGATGGCGGCGGTGGTCGTTCTGGCGGCGGTGGTCGTGAAGGCGGATATGACTCTCGTCGTCCTACTCGTTCTGGTGACCGCGATCGTTCTTCAGCTCCAGTTAAATACTAGAACTAAATCAAAAGAGTTGCAAAGCAACTCTTTTGATTGGGAACTAATTCACCCGATCGCTTGATATCTCTACTCTAGAGATTAAGAGATAATCTTAAATAAGTAATCGCAGCCCAAGTCATTGATAGGGATTATCCATACAGTGGATTTCTCTTAAGTGACTTGGGCTATATATTTTAATGGTCATATTCAGATCATGCAGTCTTTAACTACCTTTTCTAATCTTGATACGAACCTTCGCAAAAATCTGACTGCGATTTTTTTGGCTGGTCTATTTTTCTGGTCGAGCATGGCTTCCCAGTTGCCTACTTTGCCGCTCTACATTCGCACCTTAACGCAGTCCTTTGACGAAATTGGGATCATTATGGGTTCCTTTGCGATCGGATTGCTCGTTTGTCGGGCTTATCTTGGCAGACTTGCTGATCGTAAAGGTAGACGCTATACCATGAGAATTGGTCTGATTGTCGCGGCTATAGTTCCCTTATGTTATGCATTATTACCTTCTATCCCTCTATTAATGCTCTTTCGAGCCATACATGGGATCAGCATAGCGGCTTTTGCGGCAAGCTATAGTGCTTTAATTTCTGACCTTGCACCAATTGAGAAACGTGGTGAAGTGATTGGCTATATGAGTTTAGTCAATCCTTTAGGATTGGCTTTTGGTCCTGCCATTGGAGGATTGATGTATGAAGCTTGGGGATATCAACCTCTGTTTGTCTCAGCTTCTTTGTTAGCAATTGCGGGGCTATTGCTGACAACTCAAATTGAAACGGAAGGAAATATCGGCGATCGCCAAGTTGCTTCAACAACTATGAAAAAAGCAGGATTTTGGCAGACATTCCTTAATCCTCGAGTCAGAGTTCCCTCTACGGTTTTATTACTCGTGGGACTTGCCTTTGGAACGCTTAGTTCTTTTATGCCAATTTTGATGCAGCAAAAACATATTGCGCTGAATGCGGGCTTGTTCTATATGGCCGCAGCATTATCTGGCTTTATTATTCGGTTTCCTGTGGCGAGGCTTAGTGATGAGTGGGGACGTGGGATTTTCATTTCGATTGGCATTTTCTTTTATGGCTTGTCGATGGCAATTATCTATTTCGCCAACCATGACTATGCATTTTTATTGTCGGGGATTGCGGAAGGGCTTGGATCTGGCATTGTGATTCCTGCGGTGGTAGCGTTGCTTGCTGATCGCACAGTTCCACAGGAGCGCGGCTATGTATTTGGAATGACATGGATCGGTTTTGATGTGGGGATCGCTTTGGCTGGACCAATTATGGGCAAGATGATCGGGTTGGTGGGCATCACCAATATCTTTGCGATCGCCACAGGGCTATGTATCGTAGGAATGGTTATTTTTGCTACGCAGTCTAATAAAACTGTGGCTGAGTCCTTTAAATTTGCGATCGGTAAAACGAGTGATCGCTATGCGGTCAAATCCATAGCCATTCATGTTTAACCCAAAAGAGAGAGGACGGTGCGAAGCACCGTCCTCTCTCTTTTGGGTTTTAAGATGTAGCGCAACACGCTACGTCTTATGTACAGATAACTTTAGTTAGACATTGTTGGTGAGTTAGGCTCTGGAGTTGTAGTTGCATCAATTTCGCTTTCGGTTGAGGACGTAACCGATCTAGGTTGATAAAGTGACATAGAGCCTACAATCGGAATTGCTGAGGGACAACTATCGGTCTTGTACCAAACGCGCTTACCCCATGCCAAACCCTCACTTGCAGGACTTTGGGGGATTGTACAGTTTCTTTCGGTTTCATGAATTCTAAATGCACTCATGTTTTCGGGTAACCCTTGACTGACCACATCGATATAATGATCGCGATAGATTCCTTGAACAATATTGCGATTGTAGAGACTAGCTGAAGTACCGACTTTAAGCGCGTATTTGTCGATCATCCAGCTAGGAACGAAGTAGTTGTTAGATTCGCCTGCGCTGTTTTTGAAGGTAACAATATTGCCAGAAATCTTTTCGATTACCTGAGCAGTAGTACTGTCTAGATACTCACCCATAGTTTGAGCTTTGGCTGGTGTGACCGATGTTGTTGAGGCGATCGCGATCGAAATCGCACTAACAAAGCAACTGAGAATAATTTTCTGCATAATTTTGAATCTCTAAAGATACGACTTCTTTACGATGGCAAAACTACGATTGAACTCATGCATGACTTGATTGACTACTGTACAAAACTTATTCTCTTAAGTTGAGGGGTGGCGCTTCGCGCCACCCCTCAACTTATTTGGTACTAATACCAATTCACAAAAGTATGATCATACTTTTGTGAATTAAAAACTAGACTCCGTAAGGGTTTTAAGCATACAAAATAGCTACGCTATTTTGTATGCTGCTATAAGGCGATCGCTATATCATATTTGTATTGAATTATGGGTATGTTTTTAGAGCATGTCGCAACGAAAACATCACGATACGGGACTAATACTCAACAAATTAGAGAGGATTTTATGTCCGCACCAGACTCCGAATTACCCCAAAAAGCAGGGCGTGCCGCTCAAGCTGGCGCAAGCCTAGCCACAGCCAAAATCGCAGGCAATCTTGCCCTTGCCTCTAGTATTACGATCGCCCTCCTTGTAGGCATCGTATTTTCACTAGTTACTGCCACGATTTTTATTGTCAATAGCCCCAATCCGATCCTTGGATTTGGCGTTGCGGTAATTGTCACAATCATCATTAATGCGATTATCTTCTTTGTGTCACCTTGGATTATGGACTTAACCCAAGGTTGGCTCTACCACACACGCTGGGTGAAGATTGAAGAGATCGAACGCCTTAGCCCTGAATCAGCCCATGCGATTCAGCGTATTTGCAGTCTCAAAAAGCTCAAGCAGCCACGCCTTGGCATTATTGACGACAATAACCCCACTGCCTTTACCTATGGTGCTTTGCCTGATAGTGCCCGTTTGGTGGTTAGCGCAGGGTTGTTCAAATACCTTGATGATGATGAAGCTGCTACAGTTTATGCCCATGAACTTGGTCATATCGTGCATTGGGATTTTGCAGTGATGACCGTTGCTTCGACATTGGTGCAGATTACTTATCTGCTCTATGTCACTATTCGTGAAATCGGCAAAAAAGTTAATGATGAGCGTGCTGAAAATGCAGCGATGATCACGGCTTTTATTGCCTATGGTTTTTATATCGTCGGTACATATTTGCTGCTATATCTATCGCGCACTAGAGAATACTTTGCAGACCACTTTGCGGCTGAGCAAACAGGCAATCCTAATGCTTTATCCCGCGCTTTAGTCAAAATTGCTTACGGGATTGTCCAAGAGACTGAAAAATCAAAAGAGCCAAGTCGTTTGCTACAAGGTACTCGCGCTCTCGGTATTTATGATGCGAAAGCAGCAGCTTCTACTGGCACTGCTTATCAAATTTCATCTTCTCCTGAAAAAGTTGGTCGCCTATTCCTTTGGGATTTATTCAATCCTTGGGGCTGGTGGATGGAGTTAAACTCTACCCATCCACTTACAGGTAAGCGAGTTCGCGCTCTTAGTAACTATGCTGAGCAGTTAGGGCTAGCGATGGAATTTGATATGGGTCGGGTGGTTGCCGAAGGTAAGCAACTCGACAAGAAGCGTCTCTATGGCACTTTCTATCAAGATGTCCTGCTCTATGGTGCAGAATTTATCGCCATTGTGATCGGTTTAGCGATCGGTGCGGTTCTGGTTAAAAGCATCGGTGGCTTAAAAGCATTTATTGCCATTCCACTTTTATTACTAGGTGCTGTGATGATCTTTAAGCGATCGGTCATGTACCCCAGTTCTAAGAATGCACCCGCGAATGATGTGATTACGCTGATGTCTGATGCCTATGCTAGTCCTCTGCGTGGACAACCTGTGCAATTGGAAGGAACTCTCATCGGGCGTGGTGATGCTGGTTATGTGTTCGGTTCTGATCTGAAGTTACAGGACAAAACTGGCATGATGTATTTGCTCTATGCTTCGCGTTGGGGTCCTTTGGGTAATTTCTTCTTTGGGATGAAGCGAGTACAGGGCTTAATTGGCATGGAAACCACTGCCAAAGGTTGGTTCCGTCGCGGTATTGCCTCTTGGATGGATTTGGAACTTCTATCTACTACCAATGGCAACAAGGTTTCCAGTCATCCTGCTTTTTGGGGGCTGTTATGGTCAATCATCTTTTTGGTTGTAGGCGCGTTACTATTTCTTTCTAAATAAAATAGTTTTTATCTTATACAAAAGCATAAAGAGAGGGCGATCGTCCTCTCTTTATGCTTTTGTTATAGACGAGGAATTTTATAGACGTTTAATTAAGCTTTCAATCAACTATGAATCGAAAAAAAGGGCACTGGTCATTTAAGACGTGAGAGCATGAAAGCCGCGCAATGATAGTAACTCCAGCATGGAAAGCGGTCGAGAATATAGCCCGATCACCATAACTGGGGCCTTGTTTTTACCTAAGCCTAAATGCGGTCTTACCCAGTTATGAACTAATCGTTGTACTGTAACTGCTCGTTGCAATCCCTCAGGATTTTTCGCATACAGGTTTTGTCTGCGGCGATATGCACTACACCGTCTTCGTAAGGCACTGTTGTTTGCCTCATTGTGATTGGCATGAACGTCACTCTTGTCGCTAATAGCTGTATAAGGATGTTCTGGCTTGAGCCTTTCGACACAACGATTGTCCTGTGAGCCTTTGATTTTGATGGCAACTTCCAAACCATGTCGCTATACTTTCCGATGTTCATACTCACGGCTTACTTCTGTAGCTTTGAGGTAAACACTTACCATTTGCCACAGTTGTTGGGCATATCGTCTTTCTCCATCCGTAACCCATCGGATATATTGACTCATTTTTGCCCATTGCCATGCTGTTTTCGTTGCTTTAGCAAATAGTTCATTCGTTGAATCGCTTGCCGCATCCTTTGCATAAATAATTCTGGATGGCGTTTCCGTCTTGGGGGTAATCATTGCCATTTTTGACTGTCTTTCCGCTTTGGCAGTGGTGACATTCTATGCCTTTCTCCTTGACTCTGCCTCTTTACTTTACATCTCACGTCTTAACGGACCAGTGCCTATTTTTCAAGCTTGGGGATTGTTTGAGAATATCTCTTATGGCATTGCGAGTACGATCTATGGTCTCTACCCAACCTGCGCAGGTTGGGTAGAGACCATAGATCGTCATACTCACTCTTAACATAGCAACGCTTTAATAAATGTTCGATTAGTGTTGCTAGTCTGGTTTTCAACTCCCACCGATCTCGCCCTGCCAAGCCTTCCAACTCCTCTATCAGATTTTCAATATCGAGAGATTTTAAATCACCCGCTTTTAATTGCGCGATCGCTGTTTCTAACCAAAGATTAAGATCCCGATCATACAATGAGTTTTTTTGTGCAATTGTTTGAGTCATTGAGATTGCTCCTGCGATCGCTCATCTCAATTTATTCTAAGCTCGATAGGACAAATCAAAACCCAAAGTATGAGTTGCGGCGCTTCGCGCCGCAACTCATACTTTGGGTAAGAAACTTTATTTGAGTGGCGATCGCCATACAAGTTAAGGCTTTGCGCCTCACCTAAATGGGTAGCGATCGCGATAAACAGCGAATAAAAGTGCAAACATCAGCCAAAAGGCTTACGAAAAATCCTCATATTGCTCGACAAACTAGTAGACATTTTAGGAATAGGGATGTATAGTATAGAGGTGTGAGGAGCGAACAAAAGAAAAAGCCTAGGAACGAAACAGGGAAAGTAACCTAGGCTTTTTCTTTTGGTTACTGTTAATAAAAAAGAGAGATCAGTTAAAAGCTGGTCTCTCTTTTTTTGTAAGAATTTGCGAGCAAAATACTCGCAGTGCGGGTATTTTGCTTATTAGTCAATCCTTGCAAGAACAAAGGGTGGCACTACAAGGCTAGTAAACTCTTTTTCTTTATTGGCATTCCAAGTGCTAAGCTCCTCAGCAGTCGGATGACGCAACCAACCATCTTCGATCCAAGACTGTACTAGCTTTGTATTGTCCTCAGTTAGCGCAATCCCCACATCGACAAGATCTAGTCTTGCCCCAACCAAAATCACTCTAGCTCTAGCTGCATGGGGAGATAGCCATTCCCACTGCGCCACATCAACCATTTCTTCTAAATCTTTTCTTGAATTACTCACTAAAATTCCTCGTCATCACCAATTACGTTATCAGTACCAATAATTTCTAGGTACTTAGCTTTGATAGCTTTAACATCTTGCCATGTTAACCACTTAGGACTGCCCTGTTCGCGGCTTTGATTTCGCAATAAATAAGAAGGGTGGAATATTGGCATCACTAATCGCCCTTCCCACTCATACCATTTACCACGTACTTTAGTAATGCCTAATTTTTCACCCAATATTGACTTGAGTGACGTGGCTCCCGTCAACAAAATAATTTTAGGATCGACGAGACGAATTTGTTCCAGCAAGTAGGGCTTACAGGTTGTTGTTTCTACTTCGGTAGGAACACGATTATTGGGCGGACGGCATTTGACCGTATTGCAAATGTAAACATCTTTGCTCGTGTCAAATCCTACGGATTCCAAGATTTTGTCTAAAAGCTGCCCTGATTTACCGACAAAGGGTAATCCTGATAGATCTTCCTGCTCCCCAGGGGCTTCACCGATGATCAGGATTTTGGCATTGCGATCGCCTCTTTCCACCACCACATTAGTCCTCGTTGGGGCAAGGGGACATTTTTGACAACTGCAAGCAACTTCGCGCAATGCATCGAGACTGGCAAACTGCTCACTTACTGGTACTGTGGCGGCAGGTAGGGGGGTAGCATTTTTAGCAGAACGCGCAGTTTTTTTCGCAGGTGGAGCATCGGCAGTTCCCTCGGCATGGGGAAGATCCACCAAAGGAACCTCCGATGGAGTCAGATCAAATAGGCTCATTTGTTCTTTGTCAGTCATAGACAGGATATGCGCCCCAAATCAGTACTTATTGCTAATATCTTACCTGTGTCAGCAATATATTGAACCTCAAGTTATACCAAAGAACAAAATGGCTACGCCATTTTGTGATTTTAAAATCCTTACTGGGGTTGCTTTTTAACTCACAAAAGTGTGGCAACACTTTTTGTGAATTGGTGTAATTACAAATCAAAGCCCATAAAGTTGCGCCCCTGCTGGGCGCAACTTTATGGGCTTTGATTTGTAATTTATTTTGCACAAGTACTTATCTAGACTTTAAGCATTACTTGCTCAATCACCGCATTTCTCGCCCATTTATCGGCTTCGAGAATATCCTCAAGATCTGGCTTAGAAACACATTTATGCCGATCGCATACATATTTGATCAAGTCAGCAATCTGCACATAACGAAGTCTCTCTTGGAGGAATAGTTCTACCACTTGCTCATTAGCTGCATTCAACACCGCAGGCATAGTTCCACCTGCACGACCTGCGGCGTAGGCTAGCTCCATACAGGGATATTTCTGGTGATCGGGAGCGCGGAAGGTCAGAGTGCCACATTTGACGAGATCGAGGCGTTCCCATTGGGCCGGAATGCGATCTGGATAGGAGAGGGAATAGAGCAGGGGCAAACGCATATCAGGAATACCCAACTGCGCTAGTACAGAAGTATCTTCCAATTCAATTAGAGAATGAATAATACTTTGGGGATGAATCACAATCTCGATCTGGTCATAATCCACACCAAAGAGATAATGAGCTTCGATGACTTCTAAGCCCTTATTCATCAGGGTTGCTGAGTCGATTGTGATCTTCTTACCCATTGCCCAGTTAGGATGTTTCAGAGCATCAGCGACGGTGACAGATGCTAGCTCCTCAGTGGGGCGATCGCGAAATGCACCACCTGAAGCCGTGAGAATAATTCGGCGTAGTCCGCCTTCGGGAACACCTTGTAGGCATTGAAAAATTGCTGAATGTTCAGAATCCGCAGGCAATAACTTCACGCCATGTTTTTTCACCAATGGTATGACTACTTCACCACCTGCGATTAAAGTCTCTTTATTCGCCAGTGCAATATTTTTACCTGCTTTAATCGCCGCGATTGTCGGTAATAGTCCTGCACAGCCGACAATTCCTGTTACGACTGCTTCAGAGTCTCCATAGGCAGCCACAGTTTCTACACCCTCGGCTCCTGCCAATAGGATTGGTTTTACGGCAAGATCGGTGATCGCCTCTTTTAGTTCAGAAAGCTTTTTTTCGCTAGCGATCGCCACAATCTCAGGTTGAAACTGGCGAATTTGTTTTGCAAAAAGATCAATATTTCCCCCAGCCGTCATCCCCACCACCTGAAATTTGTCAGGATACTCCGCAACGATATCCAAGGTTTGTGTGCCAATCGAGCCAGTGGAGCCAAGCAGGGTAATGCGTTTCATAGGATGAAGCTTATTAATATTGATTATTTAATAATCAAAGTCTTGCATAGTTTTTTGAGCGATCGCGATCAAAATATCAATTCACGAAAGTATGGCAACACTTTTATGAATTAAAAATCAAACCCAGTAAGGGTTTTAAAAACACAAAATGGTTACGCCATTTTTATGTTTTGGTACAAGCTATATGAAATTGTGACAAAAACTTGATCCTAGGCTCAAATATTAATTTGTTTTAAGTTATCTCACAATCTAAGTGTCGAATGTAAACCTCTACGATAAACTTGGTTTTAAACATCCCGTGCCTAAATAGGTACATATATTGATTGGAGCAATAGCAATATGTCGCATGCAGTCAAAATTTATGACACCTGTATCGGCTGCACACAATGCGTGCGTGCCTGTCCTTGTGATGTTTTGGAAATGGTTCCTTGGGATGGATGTAAAGCGGCTCAAATCGCTTCTTCTCCCCGTACCGAGGACTGCATTGGTTGCAAACGTTGCGAAACTGCTTGCCCCACTGACTTCCTAAGCGTCCGTGTCTATCTTGGTGCTGAAACCAGCCGCAGCATGGGTCTTACCTACTAATTTTATAGTTTTTATAATTATTTTTTAGTTGGCAAGATTCTTGTTTATTTTTCGTTAAGTGCAATTATTCTTTATCCTGCATTTAGATTTAGGCGTACCAATTGGTGCGCCTAAATTGTTTTTAAAATCAAAAGGCACGCTATGCGTGCCTTTTGATTCAGTAAAGGCACGCATAGCGTGCCTTTACTATGAGGAATTGCTTTTTTAATTTTTTCTATGCTTGATATTTTCGATCGCCTACCTGACGGCTTACTAGAGCTTGAATCTACGCAACTTTGGCAATTACTTGATCGCCCCACACTGATCCACCTAGAAGGAGATCTCCAACCAGCATTATTTGTTTCGATTTTGTTACATGGCAATGAAACAACTAGTTGGTTAGCAATGCGCGAGTTACTTCGCAAATATCAACACAAAAAGCTGCCGCGATCGCTTTCTTTGTTTATTGGCAATATCGAAGGTGCGAGATATCGCCAAAGGCATTTAGCCCACCAGCCTGACTACAATCGCATTTGGCAAATTGGGGATGCATCTGAGCCATTACCAGAACAAATCATGGCGCAAAAGGTAATTAGTGAAATGCGATCGCGTGGGGTATTCGCCAGCATCGATATTCACAATAATACGGGTAAAAATCCTCACTATGGCTGTATTACCCACTTAGATAAGCATTCTCGACATTTAGCGCGGCTATTCGATAAAACTGTGGTGTATTACACCAGCCCTAAGACGGTACAATCCTACGCCTTTGGTAAATTTTGCCCTGCGATCGTGTTGGAATGTGGACAGCCTGATCTACCCGATGGCACGGCTCATGCAATGGAATATGTAGAAACTTGCCTGAATCTAGATAGTTTTGATAATTTGCCTGATTCGGCGATCACCGATATTGATTTGTTTCACACGGTAGCGATCGTCAAAGTCCCAGAAGAAATTAATTTCAGCTTTACGGGCGAACCTGATGATGATATTACTTTCCCTAATGGTATGGATTGCTTAAATTTTTGCGAATTACCAATTGGGGCAAACTTTGGCAAAGCGAAAACGGAGAAAGCCTATTTGTCTGCTGTGAGCGAAGAGGGTGAAGAAAAAGGCGATCGCTATTTCCAAATTGAAAATGGCGAAATTATTTTAAAAGCTCCTGTAATGCCGTCAATGCTCACCCTCAACACTGACATTGTGCGCCAAGATTGCCTTTGCTATCTCATGGAACGTTTCCCAACCCCAGCATAAAAAAGCTGGTGCTTTGCACCAGCTTTTTTATGCTTTTTCAGAGTGGAGCTAAGGAACCGATTTTTTGTGGTGCGGCTTCGCCGCACCACAAAAAATCGGTTCCTTATTAAATCGCAGAACTCTAACGCCCAAAGGGAAACTTAAATGGTAAAGGCTTGATTAATGCTAACTCTACAATCATTTGTTCATGCAAATGTCCATTGGTGGCAAGCAACCTTCCAGACTTAGGAATATGTTCGCTGCCATCGTAAGCAGTGACAATTCCACCAGCCTCACGCACAATCACCACACCCGCCGCCAAGTCCCACAGTGATAAACCACGCTCCCAATAGCCATCTAAGCGACCACAGGCTACATAGGCTAAGTCCATCGCCGCTGAGCCTCCACGTCGCACACCTTGGGTGATATGCGTGAAATGGCAGAACTCAGCATAGTTATTGTCTTCAACGAGGGTGCGATCGTAGGCGAAGCCAGTTACGAGCAAACTCCGACTAAGTTCTGTGGTTCTAGAAACATGAATTGGTAAACGGTTACGAGTTGCGCCTAAGCCTGTGGCTGCTCGAAATATTTCATCGCGAAAAGGATCATAAATCGCACCTACGGCAGGAATTCCATCAATCAATAAAGCGATCGATACGGATGAAAATGGATATTGATGAGCATAGTTAGTTGTGCCATCCAGAGGGTCGATCGCCCATAAATATCGACTTTCGGTATTGCCCAATACACCCGATTCTTCAGCCAAAATTCCGTGATCAGGAAAATGTCTTTGCAAAATAGAGAGAACTATTGCTTCTGACTCTTTATCGGCGATCGTTACCAAATCCCCTGGGCGTTTTTCTTCGATTTCTTTAAGATTTCCCCAATAGGATCTTAGAATTGCGCCTCCTGCACAAGCCGCTTCAGTAGCAATATCTAGGAATGTTTGTAGTTGCTCTTTACTAACAGAAGCCAGTGAATTTGTCATGATCTTAAAAAGTGTGTTGTTTGAGTAATTTCAGATAAAGATTAGACTTGCGATTGTGAGCATTCATGTCGCCAATCCAGAAAATTAGCGGATGATACACAACTATCTACAGCGCTTTGCGCTCAAACCTGAACCAAGAAATTTTTGGGAGGTACTGCTTTGCAACTCTTTCCAAGAAATTCTTGGTTTGTTTGATCGGTAATTGCTGTAATTTCACCAGATCGGTGGTGTCTATAAGGGGACGATCGCTGCGAAAATATCTAAGCATTTCTTTTGTGAAGATTTTTGTCGCAATTCTTCATCTTTTGTTACTTTTTTATCAAATCACAAATTTAGCCTCTTACTGTCCCACATATCTCTCACATATATCTCAAGTAACACTCCATGAAGCCGTCTTGGAAAATATCCCTGCTCCCAGTTCTAATCGCCAGTGCGATCGCTAGTTTATTTCCCTCAGCCGTACTCGCAACCACCTCAACCCCATTCAATCCCATTGATCAATCCAACACAAAAGAAGCCGAAGAGCTTTGTGGTAAGCCCACCCTCGACGATCTTGCTCAGCACAAAGTTAAGCAAGGTGAGACTCTTGAAGCGATCGCCAAGCAATACGAACTTAAAACTGCAACCCTAATGGGGCTAAACCCCGAAGTCCGTAACGGTGAAGTCAAGGTGGGGCAAACTCTGTCGATTCCCCCTCTAGACGGTTTGACCTATCGTTTCCAAAACGAAGAGAATTACACCACCGTTGCCAAAAAATACAATATTCGTGCCGATGTCCTGTTCGAGCGTAACGGCTGTCAACGCAAGCCCAAAGTCGTATTTGTGCCTGGGGCAATCTGGAAACCCGATCCAGTTCCTTTCAATCCTGTGATCGCAAATCGTGGTTCCAGCAACCCTGCAATTATCATGCAAACAGGCGGCTATCCTTTGCCCTACGCTGTCCCCGTCACCTCCAACTACGGTTGGCGCATGAATCCTGTGACCGCAATCTGGTCATTTCATAGTGGCATTGACCTTGGCGCATCCTTCGGCACTCCCGTCCTCGCCGCCAAATCGGGAGTCGTTGAGTTTGCTGGTTGGGGTGGTGGCTATGGCAACCTTGTCGAACTCGATCATGGCTCTACAGGCACAAGATATGCCCATCTAGAAGCAATCTATGTCTACCAAGGTCAAAGTGTCGCCCAAGGTCAGCAACTTGGCATTGTTGGTTCAACAGGACGCTCCACTGGTCCCCATTTACACTTTGAGTTAATGGTTCCGTCAGGCGATGGTTGGATCGCGCTCGATCCTGCGCCATATCTCAACCGCATTGCCTCAGATTCAGTCAAAATTCTTGCCAGAATCTAAATCCAGAATCTATAGCAATTTTTAGCTGATAAGTGGCTAGGTGTAATTAAAACCTTAAAACCTGTGGCGCACGCGCAGCGTGCGCCACAGGTTTTAAGGTTTTATATTTAAGCGCACAGTTTCATTAGCTGAGCAGCTATACCATAAAGGCTCAATCGGTTGTAAGTTCAATAAATATCAAAAATTTTTTCTTATAACCCTATGAACTTTTCCCCTAGTGCCATTGCTTTACTAGCCTACGGAGTAATTGCGATCATCGGTGGCATCATCGGATTTACCAAAAGTCAAAGCAAAGCCTCAATTATTTCAGGCAGCATTAGCGGTTTGGGATTAATTATCACAGGAATCGCGACCGCCCAAAATCAAGAGTGGGGCAAAATCGCTGGTATGGCGATCGCATCCCTGTTAGTGATCGTTTTTGTCGTGCGTCTGATCAAAACCAAAAAATTTATGCCCGCAGGGTTAATGATCCTCGGAGGCATCGCAACCATTGGAGTAGCAATACTTTCAGCCTAATTGATCTCGCTTTTCACCTCTGGTGATAACATATGAAATGTTAAGAAGTGTGATGAAGAAAAGCTTGTGGACAACGCAATGCTTCAAAATGTTTTGGTAATCATTGCTTTGACAAAGAAACCCTCCATGTCAGATCACCCCCAACCTTTTTGTGATTGTCCCTAGGACATTACTAAAGCAAAGGAATTTCTGCATGGTACGGCATCACATCAATCGTTTTTATTCACATTTTTGATTGGAGAAAAAATTAAATGAGCGTAGTCACGAAGTCCATCGTGAATGCAGATGCTGAAGCACGTTACCTCAGCCCTGGTGAACTAGATCGCATTAAGGGCTTTGTAAGCTCTGGCGAGCGCCGTCTTCGCATTGCCCAAACTTTGACCGAATCCCGCGAGCGCATCGTTAAGCAAGCTGGCGATCAACTTTTCCAAAAGCGTCCTGATGTTGTTTCTCCTGGTGGAAATGCATACGGTGAACAAATGACCGCAACTTGCCTACGTGACCTCGACTACTACCTCCGCCTAGTAACCTACGGAGTTGTATCTGGCGATGTCACCCCTATCGAAGAAATCGGTCTAGTTGGCGTTAAGGAAATGTACAACTCTTTAGGCACTCCTATTCCTGGTGTTGTCGAAGGTGTACGTGGTCTCAAAAATGCAGCCGCTTCCTTGTTGTCTGGTGAAGATGCAGCCGAAGCTGGTTACTACTTTGACTACGTCATCGGTGCAATGCAGTAAGGCGATTTCCGAACTCTCTTAGATTGTTATCGGATTGTTCTCAAATCGATTGTATTTAAAAACAGAATTTAAGCCATTCAGAATTCTGAATCCGTAATTCAAAAAACTAATTGCAAACCTAAAAGATATACAAAAATGCAAGACGCAATTACTTCCGTCATCAATTCTTCTGACGTTCAAGGCAAGTACCTTGATGCCGCTTCTCTAGAAAAGCTAAAGAGCTACTTTGCAACTGGCGAACTTCGCGTTCGTGCTTCTGCTGCGATCGCTGCTAACTCTGCAACCATTGTTAAAGAAGCTGTTGCTAAGTCCTTGTTGTACTCAGATGTTACCCGTCCCGGCGGCAACATGTACACCACCCGTCGTTATGCCGCATGTATCCGCGACCTCGACTACTACCTACGCTATGCAACCTATGCAATGCTTGCTGGTGATGCTTCTATCCTTGATGAGCGTGTACTCAATGGCTTGAAAGAAACCTACAACTCCCTTGGAGTACCTGTAGTTTCCACCATTCAAGCTATCCAAGCAATCAAAGAAGTTGCAGCTAGCATCGTTGGTTCTGACGCTGGTAAAGAATTGGGTGTATATCTTGATTACATCAGCTCTGGCTTGAGCTAATTGCCGATATAGCGTTGATTGCTATCTATTTATTAATTCAATTTCTAAATTAATTAATATTTACTAAGGCGGCGGAGGTAGGTTAGCTTGAGCTTCCTATCTCGCCGCCAACGCTTATATCAGTCTAGAAATATTTCCTTGAAATTAACTTCTAATTAATCTTTAAATAACTGGCTCTGAAGGAGATCGCCGCTATGCGGACTTTTAAAATCACTGCTTGTGTACCTAGCCAAACTCGCATTCGTACACAACGAGAGTTGCAAAATACCTATTTCACGAAGCTAGTGTCCTATGACAACTGGTTCGCTGAACAGCAACGCATTATGAAAATGGGTGGCAAGATTGTAAAAGTTGAACTAGCTACAGGCAAGCAAGGCACAAATACTGGCTTACTTTAGTTTTTTTCTTATCCCCAAACAAAAAAGGCTCGCTAAGCGAGCCTTTTTTGTTTGGGGATTTGCTTATGATAATCATAAGGAATAACTCTATGACTTTTTGTCGAAAATGTTTCTTTGGGTATATCTAGAAAAAATGTTTATCATGATACAGTTTTTTTAATAACTTTAAAGTATTGTTACGTTATGTTGACACGGTGACTAATATCTACTGTTAAGCAACTTCGATGCCTTAGTTATTGTCATAGTTTAGTGTCATTGGTTGATTCGTAAAAGAGGTACTTATGAGTGACTTACCTATCGAGAAGCAATTTACCCACATGATGTTTTGCCAGCAGATCCAAAACATCGATCTAGATGCAGCTAAGCAACTCCTGACTGAGTTGCACATGCTTTATCTTGGTCAGCAAGCTGTTATGGTGAAAATTGCTAAGCAAGAGTTTTTAGGGGGAATGTAATCTGGAAACCCATAAATCATAAAAAGCAGCGCAATGCGCTGCTTTTTATGATTTATGGGTCTAGAATCTTAGTTATTGATGATAGTAAGTTAGGAAGTATTTGATTTGGTTTGTACTTTTCTAATTGTGCTTGATTACGAATACCACTCAAAACTCCAATCACAGGAATATCATAGGTTTGAGCAGCGATAATATCTGCTTCCGTATCGCCAATCATCCATTGTTGCTGGACTTCGGGCAGACTTGCTTGAGCCATTTTCATTAATTTGGGTTTGTCTTGAGTATCGACAGTTTTTATATAGTCATCATCAAGGCAAAAAATGCGATCGCTTGCAAAAAAGCGTCTTAAATTGTATTTATCCAGTACAGGCTCAAGCTCGCGGCGGCGACGCATGGTCATCACAGCAAGATCGATACCTGAATGTTGAGCTTTTTCTAGTGCGGATATGGCACTTTCGATGAGCTTATCATGCTCAAAATAAGGATCTGTATGGACAGTAGCCCGACGCAGGTGAGCAAAAGCAATGGATTGCTGTTCATCTTCAAAACCTGATAACTTGGCAATTTCTTTTTCTGGTACTTGCGATCGCTTTAACTCCCAAAACTCACTCTTGGATAAGGTTGTGACTCTCTGATCTGGTTTCCGAATCTTATCTAGACAATATAAATAAACTTGGTAATAGCGCCCTGATACATCCATAATTGGACCATCGAAATCAGTAAATATGCGTTTTTTCATAGTTTTGAGAATAACTTAAAAGCCAATAATTCATAGTGCGCTTCGCGCACTATGAATTATTGGCTTTTAAGAATTAATGGCTAAATTGGGTTCAGAAAACCAAACTCCATAGTGGTTCAAAATTTTTTTGATTAAAACTTGGAATTGCTCAGGAATAGATTGCGGATATGTAAGCCACAATCCTCCAATTTGACTACCTAAGTAACTAAATTCAGTACTTTCTTGCCAAAATAATTCAGCATTAATATTGTCGTCAATTTGTTCGAGATGGGATGCTAACTCTCGATACATGGCTAAAGCAATATCAGGACTGTAAACAATCCTGTAGCGATTAATCTCTAAGTTACCACTAGGCACTTTCTAATTCCTGCTCTATATCTTTTGCTTCTAAAACATTACCGACTACATGAGTGCCGAGAATGCAGCAATTAACTTCGTCAATGCATACCTTTCCCCATTGCAAAGCCCAACGTACTAAGGAAACTCGATTGTCAGTTTTAGTTTTAGTGAGAATGTTGCTGATGTGATTATCGACAGTACGTTTGCTGATCGCTAGTTTGACGGCGATATCTTGATTGGTTAAGCCCGCAGCTACTAGTTCAATCACTTGCAATTCTCTTTCAGATAGAGCAATTGATGAATTTGTAATTACAGTTTGATTTGATTCGGCAGGGTTGGTCATGGTAACGAAGATGATTTGCGCCAATATTTCAGAATTATACTCATTCTGGCGGTTAACTAATGAGTATAATTTCTTATTCGAGATTGTGTCAATTAATTAAGTTTTTCCCAAGATTGTCTTAGCTATGCTCATGCATGGAATAAAAAATCGTTTAAGTGGTTATTTTATAGCTGTAGTCAGTCAAACCCAATAGAGAGTTGCGGCGCTAAGCGCCGCAACTCTCTATTGGGTTTTAGGCTATAGCTCAAGCTAACAAAGATTCGATCCATTTTGGGGGGCTGGGTATAGGATTGCCAAGTCGATCTAGCACAATCCAAGCCACTAGATGCACAAGTAATTGATATGCGAAATTACTAAAGATAATTGCGGCGATCGCAAAGGTTTGGATGGCAGCAAAATCTGGTTGTTCTAATGAACCAAAAAGTTGAAGTAGCCAATTGAGTAGTCCTGTAACCTGCACAATTGAATAATTCCAAACATTTTCGCCTAATAAAATTGATAAAAAAGCAAATTGAAAAGCCGTGCCAATTGAGCCGATCATCGTCGCAATGCTAAGGGAACCCGACCAAGGAAAATCCCGTTTCCACAAATATCCCAATGTGACTCCGACTAAACCATGGGGAACAATATACTGAATGCTGCGGGTTGGGCCCATCAGAATTGCCAAAAGTAATGCGGTTACTACCATCGCCATCCATGCAGCCCGACTATTCCAGCGTAAATAGGCTAAAGCTGTTGGTAGGGGAAATAGCATGCGCAGCAATGGTCCCAGAGGGAAGTAAAAGTTAATTAAAAACAACATGGCGGTAGTACTTGCAAGGAATGCAGTTTCTACCATTTCACGCGGATCGGTATGGGGCAATTTGGTCATAGATTTTCGGACGGGATTTCTTTGGGAGTGGTATCAGGAAAACGCCGACGCAATCCGTATAGCCACACTAAACCAAAAATACCTGCGGCGATCGCACTAAGACTAATCATCTGGGCAGTGCGAAGCCCACCCACCATTAAACTATCGGTGCGTAAACCCTCAATCCAAAATCTACCAAGGCTATAGGCGATCGCATAGATCATCGTGATCGTGCCAGTCCTCAGTTTGGGAAATCGCAAAAAGGCAAAGATTAAAATCGCAAATACACCAAGATTCCACAGGGATTCATATAGGAATGTGGGATGAAAGTATGCCTCATTCACGAATTCAGGGGGGCGACGATTGATCGGAATAAATAATTTCCAAGGTAAATCCGTGGGACTACCAAAAGCTTCGGAATTAAAAAAGTTGCCCCAACGCCCGATCGCTTGTCCCAAAATTACAGCAGGCATGATGATATCAGCCATCATCCATGTGGAAATTTTTTGACGCTTACAAAAGATGGTTGCGGCGATCGCCCCACCGATAATGGCTCCATGGATCGCAATCCCGCCTTCCCAGATCGCAAAAACTTTGTACCATTCTTGAGTCTGAAAGCGATGCCATTCAAATAGGACATAGTAAAAACGGGCGCAAGGAATCGCTCCAACCACAAGCCAAATCGCCAAATCACCAACTAACTCTGGATCAACATTACGTTTTTGAGCTAGAGTTTGTGCCAAAACAGTCCCCAAAATAATCGCCGAGGCGATCAACAGTCCATACCAACGGATCGAAAGTGGTCCAATCTCAAAGGCGATCGGACCTGGAGATGTAAATTCAAAAGCAAGAGGCAACAGATTAAACACTTTTTCCTTTTTCCTTTTTACTTGAACCTTATTCCTGCTTGCTTAAGACGATTCAGTGCCTCGCCCAAGCGATCGCAGTCCGCGATCAAACTGATTCTGACATAGCCTTCACCGCCTTGTCCAAAGGCACTACCAGGAGTAAATACTACGCCTGTACTCTCCAATACTTTAAGAGCAAAGTCGGCGGAAGTCATACCTACAGGTACAGGAATCCAGAGATACATCGTGGCATAGGTTTTGGGAATATTCCAACCTAGTTCGCCTAATCCTGATATCAAGAAATCACGTCGCTCTTTGTAGCGATCGCAGACTTCTTCAAGATATTTGTCTGGCAGTTGCAGAGCAGTCTCGGCAGCTACTTGAATTGCGGAGAAGATCCCATAATCGAGGTTAGTTTTGAGGGTGCGTAAACCTTGAATCACATGGCGATTGCCGACTACAAAGCCCACACGCCAGCCCGCCATATTATAGGTTTTGGAAAGAGTATGAAATTCTACACCGACATCTTTGCCGCCTTCGATTTCTAGCAAACTGGTGGGTGTATAGCCATCAAAGGCAAGCTCGGCATAGCAGAGATCATGCACTAATAAGATCTCGTATTTCTTAGCAAAGGCGACTACTTCTTCAAAAAATTCACGGGGAGCGATCGCTCCTGTAGGATTGGCTGGGTAATTGAAATACATCACCTTGGCTCGTTTTGCCACATCTTCGGGAATCGCATCTAAATCAATTAGCCAGTCCTTTTCTGGACTGAGGATCATTTCATAGATTTCGCCACCAGCTAGCAAGGGACCTCGAAAATGAGCGGGGTAGGCAGGACTTGGCACAAGTACAAGATCACCTGGATCGATATAGGCGATCGCTAAATGTCCTAAACCTTCCTTAGAGCCAATTAAAGGTAATGCTTCACCTTCAGAGTCAAGCTGGACATTGTAACGGCGCTTGTACCAATCCGTAATCGCGCGACGAAAACTTGCCGTGCCTTCAAAGGGAGGATAGCCATGATTTTTGGGATTTTTTAAAGCGGCGATTGCTGCTTCAACTACGGGTTCAGGGGTAGGTCCATCAGGATTACCCATCCCCAGATCGATCAAATCGAGACCTTGCTCTTTCGCTCGTAACTTCAACTCATCTAGACGTGCAAAAACGTATGGAGGTAGTTTTCCTAGTCGTTGAGCAGGTTTGAGCCAAGTCTTCATTTGTGTTGTGAGAACGTATAAGGGTGAATGGATGTAGTTGTTGTAGCTACGCTACAACAACTCAACTGGTGTTGTTATAGAAATTCGATCTTAATAGAAATTGTCTCGCGATCGCACTTGCGATCAAGAAACTAGCAAGAGGATAAAGTGTTGTTTCTAGTTTTAAGGTTTAACGATAGTAATAAAGCGATGATATTCATTATTTGGATGACAATTTATAGATGCATATCAATCTAAATCCCAGAAAACAAGTGTGGATATAGAATTGAGCCTATCTTGATGATTTGACAATTTGTTAACTTTTATGTCAAAAGACTTAACACAAGTTTACAAATTCTTAATACAATTGGATCAACGAGTAAGTATTTATCCTCATCATGTCTGTTGCAGAATTTCCTTGGCTTACCACAATTCTTTTGTTACCCCTTGTAGCAGCTTTCGCAATTCCTTTTATTCCTGACAAATACGGTAATGCTAAGAATGTGCGATCGTATTCGATGGCAGTAGGTTTTATTGAATTGTCATTAATGATTTATGCATTTTGGAGCCAATACAATTTGCATGAAGCATCGTTTCAAATGGCAGAAACATACGCTTGGATTCCTCAGCTTGGCTTGAACTGGTCATTAGCAGTTGACGGATTGTCAATGCCGCTTATTTTATTGACAGGCTTAATCACCACCTTAGCAATTTTCGCTAGTTGGAATGTAAAGCATAAGTCCCGTCTATTTTATTTCTTGATGCTTTGCTTATATAGCGCTCAGATTGGCGTATTTGCTGCTCAAGATTTATTACTATTCTTTTTTATGTGGGAATTAGAACTGATTCCCGTTTATCTGTTGATTTCGATTTGGGGTGGACCAAAGCGTCTTTACGCAGCAACCAAGTTTATTCTCTACACAGCATTAGGTTCGATTTTTATTCTTGTCGCTGGTTTAGCGATGGCATTTTACGGAGATACCACTACCTTTAATATGGCAGAACTGGGAATGAAGCAGTACCCGATCGCTTTTGAGCTACTTGCCTATGCTGGTTTCTTGATTGCCTTTGGTGTGAAATTGCCGATTTTCCCTTTACATACATGGTTACCAGATGCTCACGGGGAAGCCTCTGCGCCAGTATCGATGGTACTAGCTGGGGTCTTATTGAAAATGGGTGGATATGCCTTAATCCGTTTCAATATTGAAATGTTGCCCAATGCCCATGTTTACTTTGCGCCTTTGTTAGCAGTTCTCGGTGTAGTCGGCATTGTTTATGGAGCAATGGCAGCTTTCGCACAACAAAATCTCAAACGACGCTTAGCCTATTCTTCGATTTCACACATGGGCTTTATTCTGGTGGGATTAGCTTCATTCAATGATTTGGGCGTAAGTGGGGCGGTTTTACAAATGCTATCCCACGGCTTGATTGCCGCAGCTCTCTTCTTTTTAGCAGGGGTTACCTACGATCGCACCCATACCTTAATGATGGATGAAATGGGAGGTATTGCTAAAATCATGCCCAAAGCTTTCGCTTTGATGACCGCTTCGGCTATGGCTTCTTTGGCTCTACCTGGAATGAGTGGATTTGTGAGTGAGTTGAAGATTTTCCTTGGCATTACCACCAGTGATGTCTATGCCACTAATTTCAAAGTTGTGATGATTGGTTTAGCCGCCGTTGGCGTAATTATCACGCCAATTTATCTGCTCTCAACTTTGCGACAAGTCTTCTACGGTCAGCCAAACCCTGCTTTGCACTTTGATAAGTACGTTAGCGATGCCAAACCTCGCGAAGTATTTATTGCCACTTGCTTACTTGTACCGATTGTAGCGATCGGGCTTTATCCAAAATTAGCAACTCAGACCTATGATGTAAAAACTGTAGCGGTAACTGAGCAAGCGCGTGGTGCTTTTAGTTTAGTTGCTCAGACTAATCCACATCTTTACTCATCAGGTTTGCTTGCTCCAAAGCTATTTCACCCCAATCCTCAAACTCTTTTGGGAATTGTTGAGTAGTCAATAAGAAATTCTGTACAGATAGAAAAAAAGAGCGCTACAGCGCTCTTTTTTTGTGTATAGCAATGTAAGGTTTGCTTAGAACATAAAACCAAAAAGATGAGTGGCGGCGCTTCGCGCCGCCACTCATCTTTTTGGTTTTGATTTGTCATAGTTATCTCTTGCTTTGCTATAGGTGTTATAAAGTGAATAATTGGTGTTATGGCTATGCACCACTAATTATTCACTGGAAAGAGAATAGGTTAATAGATGACAGTTAGATCTGCTAATCCAAATGACGTATCACTCATTTTGTCTTTTATTCAGAAAAAATCAGAATTTGATCGCAAAATTGGGGCATTTTCTGGTGAGTTGAAAGTATCAGAGGAAAAAATTCTCAAAACGATTTTTCGAGAAATTCCTTTTTCTTACGTATTGTTTGCAGAGTTGTCAGGTCGTGAAGTTGGCTTTGCTTTATATGGATTTCGGTATTCATCATTTGTAGGTCAACCAAGCATTTGGCTTGACGATCTATATGTGGAAGCAGAAATGAGAAATCAGGGAGTGGGAGCAGAATTAATGCATAAACTTGGTCAAATTGCCAAGGAAAATGACTGCACTCATCTTGCTTGGAATGCTGATGCTCGAAATATACGGGGACTGAGTTTTTACAAGCGACTAGGCGCAGAAATTACCGAGCAAAATAATAATCGCTGTTTTTTGAAGTGGATTCCATAATAAATTTTTTAAAAGTGTTGCAAAAAAGCACTTTTAAAAAATTTATTGATTTGAGTTTAAGCGTTGCTGCTGTAAGGCGATCGCATTAAATATGTTTAAGCCATCATCATCACCACATTTCGTTGGATATTAGTGTTTAAGTCTTCTAGAGCAAAAATGCGATCGAGATCGCCTATCTCTGCATAATATTTATAACCAAGCTCTTGCAATAGTTTCTTCAGTTGATCTCCCGTGGCTCCTGCGGCTCTGAGACTGGTGGGATGGACTTCAATGATTAGAGTTGGCTTTAAAGCCGTAATCATTTTTCTAGCCCCTGAGAGAAAAGCACATTCACTACCTTCCACATCTAGTTTTAGTATAACTTTGCCAGTAAAACTTTGCCATTCCACCAATTCATCAAATCGTTTGAGTGGAACGGTGAAGGTCTTGTATTGATGGGTTGCGGAATGTTCTGGAAATATTCCTGCTGAGCCAGATGTGCCGATTGGTACTAATAGTTCTATTTCACCATCGGTATCACCAACTGCTAGATTATAGATCTGGAATTTGCAGAGTGCATTAGCAGTGAGGGATTTTTCTAAAGCCTTGGCTAGACGTGGCTGTGGCTCAACTGCAAGAACAAAACCTTTTTCGCCAACCATCTTACTTGCCACGATCGCAAAGCTCCCATGATTTGCGCCAACATCGAGGAATGTATCACCCTCAGACAATAAACCTGATAAAACTCGCGTGTCGGTTTCTTCACTAGCTAGTTCATTAACAACTTGAAAAAGTCGCATATCTGTCGGATTCAAAAATACTTGATAGCCCGATAGTTGGAGTTCTAGATATTGATCAGGTGAAAGTCGATAGAAAATATTTGAGAGAAATCTAAATAACTCTCGTCCACCGAGGAGATAGCTCTTGCCAGTGAGACTAAAATACAATTTGCAGTACCAACCAAAGATGCGATATAGAAATGGTAATTGCTTCCTCAGATTTGGATTGAGTATCCATCCTAAAACTGAGCGATCGTACAGCCAATCATCGGGTTGAGTTCGTTTGCTTACTTTAGTATTTGGAAAATTATGGATCATAAAGTTTTTCTATCTCTTTTGAAATTTTGGCAAGAATGGACATAATTAATTACAAAACCGTAAAGTTGCGCCCCGCAGGGGCGCAACTTTACGGTTTTGTAATTAGCACTTATTTGAGGAAGTCAGTGATCGCACAGGGACTTGGTTTGCAGAGAGATAATCCTTAATTTCTGCGATCGTCAGTTCGCCATAATGCAGTAACGAAGCCAGCAACGCTGCTTCTGCTCTACCTTCAGTCACTGCTTGCAAAATATGTTCGCAATTTCCCGCACCACCCGAAGCAATCACAGGAACTTCGACCAAATCCGCAACTTGACGGGTTAGCTCCAGATCGTAGCCAGCCTTTGTGCCATCAGCATCCATACTTGTCAGTAAAATTTCGCCAGCACCACGTTTGACCACTTCCTGCGCCCACCAGAGGGCATCAATACCTGTATTTTCCCGACCACCTCGCACATATACATCCCAGCCGCTATTGTTCGGGTCATTTCTGCGTCGGGCATCGATCGCCACCACAATGCACTGATTGCCAAAGCGATCGCTACTGCGATTAATCAAATCTGGATCATGCACTGCTGCGGAATTCATACTTACCTTATCTGCTCCAGCCCGCAAAAGCTCACGAATATTGTCTACATTGCGGACACCGCCGCCCACTGTAAGCGGAATAAATACTTGCTCGGCAGTGCGATAGACCACATCCAAAATAGTACCGCGATCTTCATGGGTAGCAGTGATGTCAAGAAATACTAATTCATCGGCTCCTGCGAGATTATAAGCCTGTGCTAGTTCGACAGGATCGCCAGCGTCCTTAAGATCAACAAAGTTGATCCCTTTGACGACTCGACCTGCTTTCACATCTAGACAAGGCAAAATGCGTTTCGCTAGCATAAGCTCTTTAACTTTTCCACAATCACAGCAAGAGAGAATATTTTACAGCGCTTTGAGCCTCACGCAAACTTAGGTTGTTTTCAAAGCCTTGCTTTGCAAGGCTTTGAAAACAAAAGGAGTGCTAAGCACTCCTTTTGTTTATTTAGACATTGCCATAGTTTTAATCTCAGGAAAAACTAGTGGCTCGTTCAGAGTTTGACTCATATTGCCAATAATCGCCTGTAAATACACACGTAATTGCTGGAACTTGGTCACATTGGGCTGATACGTGCCATCGGTTTCCAGTTCAAATAATCTACCTGCAAATAAATCACTACTGAGAGTCGGATCTTCTAAAATTACCGAGCTTTCTGGCTCTTGCCAAGGAAATAACCCTTCGGGTAAATCACCTTGTAAAATGCTCAAAATGCGATCGCGACAGGTTTTGATATTAATGCCACGCATTTGTAATTGTTGAAGCAGTTGATTGGGATTAATAGCCTTAGTCAGGTTGAGTCGGCAAATCTCTTGCAAGAGGAAGTAATCAGAATATTGCTGACGTGCGACATCTTGCAAATTAGGATAGAGCGGTGATACGGCTAAGCCATTGGCTACCACCGAAGTAGCCAATGGATCGATCTTGGCATTGGGGAGCTTTTGGGCGAGCCAACGCGATAGTAAGGGAATATGCATTGTGCTACCTAGTAGCAAAACTTGGTGTACATCTTCACCGAGAATGCCTGCATTACTGAGGATGGTATTGAGTTCACGATTGAGACGTTGGATAAATGGTTGCAAAATCAAGTTTTCCAATTCCCGTCGCAGGACGACTATTGGTTGTCCCATCAACTCTTCATTCCAACTATCTACACCCACGTCTCTGCCAAATGTCACTTTGACGCGATCGGCTAGTTCCAACATTTGTTGTCCAAGATGGGAACTCAATAAATATTGCTGAAGGAGAATCCGTTGCTGAGGTGCAGAAGATCCAATCTCTGGCAAACTGAGATGCTCGAAATTACAGAGATGGCGGTTAGGATTGGTGATTAGCTGCCAGTGTGGATAGAACAGTTGGACAACAATATCTTGACTGATGCTGACACCCGCATAGTCAAGGCTGCGAATATGAAGCTTGGATCGATCTTTTGTCTCACTCAGTCCCTTAGTCAGACAGAGATTGGTAGTAACCGCACCTGCATCAATTAAAAGCGTGATTTCCTGAGAAATTTTTTGATCATGAAGCAGCGACAAAACTGGCGCGATCGCCTGATCGACTGCCATCACCTGCTCAGCTTGATTGACTAATCCTGCTTTAAGAATTGCTTCACGGACATTGAGAATATAAGTATCTGACCAGTTAGAAGGATATCCAAATACAACGCCGCTCAACTTCAGTAAAATCAAACCAACATCAGGAAGTTTGGGATGATTTGCCCTAGTTTGAATCTGCTCGAGTAAATTTTTGAGAGCTGCAATTAACCACCGCAGACTCGCTTGACGAGAATCTGACCATTGAATAATTGGCTGCCAAGCACTCACACCGCGATAGGGTAAGCCCAGTTTAAGGAACTGTTTGAAATGGACAAAAGCTACTTCACCAGTTTCAAGCCCAGCATTTTGCGATCGCTTCGTAAGAATCCGAATATCTGTAGCGATTGGGTCATCCAGATTATGATGATCCTCAGTCCACACGACTTTGCATGGCATTTCATCAACATCATCAAGATATAGCGCATATACCCGACCAGTATCAGCATTTAGTAGGCTGGCTCTGATGGCAGTACTTCCAAAATCAATTCCTAAAACCCAAGTATCATCAAGGCTATATACTTCTTTCTCAGGTGGAGTGGGAATCAGCGCCATGCTTCGTGATTCCAATACAAGGGAGTCAATATCGAAAACATTCTCACTGGTGTCGCTAATTGGTGCTACTGATGACAGCCCAAGCTGCTCTCGCCGATCATCAAGTAATGGATTATTAAAATTAAATGAGTTCAAGTCCTTGAGTAAATTATCCCACTCATTATCGGCAATATTACTAGGTGCATCATCTTGAGCATCTGCAAACTCATTCAGTAATAGGTCTTCTTCCTCACTCTCAGCATTATTTTCTAAATCAATAAAATCAGCGATCGCTTCAGACGATCCTTTCTCCGACAGTTTTGGTGACGTAGCCTTTTCGGTAGTATCTGCGAAGCTATTCAATTTGTCGTATTCCAAAGAAGCAAAAAATTCATCAGCAGATAACTCTGAAGATTCAGTATTAGGACTATTATCTTTTTGGGTTGTAGTTGGCTGTACTAGTTTAGATTCAAGCTTTTCTAGTGCTATGTCCCAATCATCATCTTCAGATTGAGTAATATTTGAACTTTCTAATATTGTTGGGATTTCTTCGGTCTCCACAAACCCAGTTATGGCTGAAGTATCGATCAAATCTACCGAATCTTCCTGAGCAAAGCCTTGCATGATCGTATCTAATTGTTCTTCGATAGATGCACTTGTTGCTGAAAAGGCAACAGGCGCTTTGATTGTTTCTGCACCAAAGTCAATTTTGCTATAGCCTACTTGCGGTATAACTTGCATGACTGTATCTGGTTCTTCTAATTCAGTTGCAGGATCAAAACCAAATAGAAGTGTGTCAAGTTCGCTTTCATCATCTAGAGCTAGATCTGGATTGGTACTTATTTCCTGCTTACTGACTTTGGGTGATTCCTCAAACAGTTCATCCAGTTCATCACTAGCGGCGAATGGTGTTGTTTGAGAATATTTAGCGGCATTTTCAGCAATTACTTCTGCAAAAATTGCATCCATCTCATCAATATTCGATGAGGATGAGTTGGATGAAGATTTAGAAGAGAGAGTTAAATCTATTTCTGAAATTTGATCTTCTGGTTTTATATCAAATAGCGAATCCTCGTCATCAAAAATCTCAGGAATATCATTGGCTTCATTTGTAAAGGGAGATTGCTGTAAGTCAACGTTATCTACGACAATTTCTGACTGTTCGTCATTATCAGTAAAAGAATCAGCAAATCGATCAATAAATAAGGCATTGGGATTCTCAATAATTGGTGGAACTTCTAATTCATCGCTTGCTGATGGTGGGTTAACATTTTTACTGCTTGATGATTGAGCTGAGACCTCAATGATCGTAGGATAAGCTTGAGATTCTTCAGTCTCCCAATTGGTTAGGGCATAGGGAGTATTGCGAATAAATTGATCAAGTTTAGCCGCTATTTGCGGATCTGAGCCAACGCCAGCGTCAAGGCGTTCTAAATCCGAATTAAGATCATCAACTAATGAATCTTCCCATTCTGGAAATGCAAAATCGTCAGAACTTTTACTAGTAAGTAGAATTAGTGATTCGTCAGAATCAACAGCTTGATCACTATGAGAGCTATTTAAAAACTGTTCAATTTTGGACTCTATACTATCTGGATTGTCTGGATTTGTCTGTGAACTGATATTAGCCGAGGCAATATTAGGGGCTATCTGAGAAGGATTGAAAATTTCTAGCTCAGATGGTGAACTATTGAACATTGAAGAGGATTGCTCTTCTCTCTGAGTAGGTAGTTTCGCCATGTCTAGAGCTTCGTTTCCTAACCATGATAATAGATCCTCATCAGGGGAAACATCGGCAATATTTGTCGTTGGGCTAGGGCGATTATTACTCTCCTCCAACCATTGTAAAAGTTCAGGATCATCAATTAGTTCACCAGATTCACTGACTCCCTCTGATACAGGGAAATTTAATGATAGTAAGTCAATCGCATTACCTTCTTCGCCATCGTCTTCCATTCGATCCTGTGGGATATCAAACCTCTCGACGATTTGAGTGGCCGCTTCTAAATCAAAATCAGGATTTAATTCACGGGCAGCGATCGCACTTTGTGGGTCGAGAATAATGCTTGTGCCAAAACCAGCTAAATCAACTAACGGATCAGCCTGTATTTCAGCAACTGGTTCTTCAAATAGGGGTTCAGAAGAGGCTTCTAATATACTTTCTAGATCAGGAACCCTTAAGTCTATAGATTCCTCAGCGTTATTTGTGTCATTTTCATCTAAATTGCTTTCAGCATAATCCTCTAGATGTGGTGCTGACAGGAAATCTTCACCATCAGTTTCCACTTCTAAAGGACTTATCTCAACTTCAATAGTTTGGGCTTCAGGTGTTTGAACTTCAGCGATCGCTTCGCCGAACTCATTACCTGCTAACAAAGCATTAATCAGATTTTCATCGGCAGGTTCTGTAAAAGTCTCTAGATAACAAATGGGAATATCATCTGGTAATTCAGGCAATATTGCGACATCTGATGGAGTGACTTCAGAGGTTTGTTGTGGTGTTTGGATAGTCTGTTGGCTAATCCGATTAACTAAGGCATTAATTAAGGCTTCACCCTTTTGTTCAAGGGTTTCCATATGACCAAGTTTGGCGGCGATCGATGTCTGATATTCTTGGATTTCCTGCTCTAGCGATCGAAATGTTGTGCTAAACATTTCATCTAGATGGAGCAAAAAACGATCAGTTTGTTCTTGTACTTTATTTACAAACTCCTCTTGTGGTGGCTCGGAGCTAGAAATACCTGAAGTATTTGCAGAAAGATTGGCTAGGTTGTCTTGGATTGTCTGCACTACTGTTTGATTGACACTATCAGCAACTGTTCCCGCCATAGTTTGCTGTACTGTCTGTTGTAACGAGTCAGAAATTTGATCTCGCACATAATTATTTACTGAACTTAATGATCGATCTAAAGCTTCTTGTTGAGTAGTTTGAAACTCTTGAAATTGTCTCATCCAAGTCGCACGATCGGATTCTAGCTGCGAGATTTCAGCGTTTAACTTTTGTTTTTGTTGATTTAAAGTAATTAATTCTTGACTTATTTGCGATCGCTGCTGAGACTCAACAATTTTATTTAAATTCGCCGAAATTTCTCCTACCATAAGCGCTCTTTCGACAGCGAGAGTTTGGCTGACCACCTGCTGCACGGATTGCTGTACTGAATCTTTGACAACCTGCTGCAATGTCTGTTGAATTGCTTGCTGGAGCGAAGCAATCATGCGATCGTTGACAAATGTAGAGTTGGGTTCAGGTGTGCCATTCGTCATTGTGCTAGTCTCCTTTGTCAAGTAAGATTCAGCGCCAAATAAGTTGCTTACTGGGCTAACTAATAGGGGTGGCAATGTCTCTAGTTTATCTGTTTTAAATTTGTCTGTCTTGACTTCTTGGGTTTTTAAGTCATTTTGATGAGACTGTTCGCTACTCTGAGGATTGCTTGGGTCATTATGGGGGTGATTTTGCCCTTGCAAGCGCGTTACTAAAGCTTGATACTGATGCTCTAAATTACCTAGATGGGCATCATCAGCTAGGCTTTCGAGGTGCGATCGTAACTGTTTTAGCTGCTCTCTTTGGTGAATAGTATCTGGGGAAGGCTTCCTTGATACTGATCCCACGGGGCGGCTCAGCAATGTATTGATTTGATCAATCAAACTACTAATCAGAACTTTTGACATAATGCCCCCTGCAAGACCTCCATAACGACAGATAAAGGGATCGTCTTAGGACTATAAGTAGATAAGCATAATAAAATATACAACCCAAAAGCTGTACCGACTGCTGCGCGGTCGGCACAGCTTTTGGATCTGATTTTTAATTATGCTGAGGTACTTAAATCCCAAGATTACGAAAATTGGTAGGCAAATTGGCTCGCAAATGAGCTACACTCTAAAGCCAAATTTGTTAGCAGACAATAGCACACATCTTTCCCAGTTTTTTGCTAATATCTTGGCGATTTTCTATAAATTTTTTTGTGAGTTTCTGGCGAAGATGACTATGAAAAACAAATCGCATGTTTCTCCGACTTTTTCGATGGTTCAGCCATTTCGTCGATTAACTAACTACTTACTTGTTTCAGCGATCGCTACTTTATCAACTATCGCGATCGCTAGTAGTGCCGTTGCAGAGCGTCGTGAGGTCGATATTCGGTTACTGGTTAACCAAGATGAGGGTTTTACGGTAATGACTCGTAAAGCCGAAATACTTGCGCGATCGGCGGCTCAACGTACATTTGATCGTGAGGTGCTTGTCTCAGATGTATCAGTCAAAGTTACTGCCCAAAATCTAAATCAGGATCAAGCTGCTATTATCTTACAACTGATCGTTTCTCGGCGTGACTGGGCTAGTCGTCCTGACCCTAAAATATGGGCAACTTATTTCCCGATGGCAAAATCACTAATTGGGATTAGATAAAAAAATTTGCACATTATTTGTTAGGGGCAATCCTCCCGTGGTTGCTCAGCATTATTTTTAATTCCCTGAAGTGTGACTACACTTCAGGGAATTAAAAATAAAACCAGTATTTTTCTGAGTTCAACAAAGTGTGACTACACTTTGTTGAACTGGTATTACTACGGGGTAGCACAGGGGCGCTACCCCGACATCAAAACAAATAAAAAAATAAGGCTAGCGCAATGCGCTAGCCTTATTTTTTAAGAGGTGTTGCTTTGCAACACCTCTTTTTTATGAGTCTAGAACGAGAATACAGTTCTCAAAGTACCAACGAAGATAGTGCTTCCAGATGTATTGTTAGGATTGAAGATGAACTGAACATCAGGAGTAATGCGGATGTTGTTGGTGACTGGGAAGTTGTAGAACAATTCCAAGTTGGTTTGAGTTGCATTGCCAACACTTTGGTCGATAAAAGGCTGACCAACAGCAACTGCTGCCAAAGCTCCTTCCTTAAACAAATCAGGGAATGCAAACCCAGCCATCCAAGTTTGAGGACTCAAATTGCCTGCGGTAGTTGTATTACCATTACGGAACAACCCAGATGTGTAAGCAGCAGTAGTAGCAGGAACGCCACGATTGTCAAGAGTACCAAAGCCGTAGCGACCAAAAATAGCAATGCCCTTAGCAAACTTCCACTCAACGTTGACACCACCAGCATTAATGTTGGTATTGTTTACAGCACCGTTGGTGTACTGAAGCTTGATTGCAAGAGGCTTGTCACCATCAGTGGTTTTAGGAGCAAACTCTAACTCAGCACTTGCTTGGTAAGCATCACCGAATAGACCTTGGTTGACACCAGCTGCTGGAGTGGGCTGACTAGCGTTACCTGCCAAGTAAAGACCACGAATACTGAAAGCACTCTTGCCAACATTCCAATCAAATGCAGCACCTGCTCCACCAGTTTGACCATTTACCAAAACCATCAGAGGGTTATTGATAAAGAAGGTAGATGCGAAGTCAACAGCTTCATTGTTTGCATAGCTGTTGGTGTCGATGTGGTCATAGGCGTGCATTACAGGTCCGATCGATACACGAGCATCACCAAGGTTCAAGTCATAACGCAACTTACCAAGTACAAAGTTTGTACCAAGCCCTGTGTAGTCTTGACCATAGGTCTGGAAGCCAATATTGCTACCAACGCCTGTAGTTCCAGTGGTTGTACCAGCGTTGAATGCTGTAGGAATACTGGTGCTAGCATTACCAACTTCTAGTCTAGTTTTCAACAGGTCGCTGCCTGTAAAGCTAGTGTTAAGGTCTAGACGAACTCGGCTAGACACAAAAACGTTAGTGCTGGTTGGAGCAAGTGCATTACCACTAGCACCCTGTACGGACATGATTGCTTCGCCAGAAAGCTTGGTGGTGGTGGAGAATTGTTGAGCTTCGAGCTTAGCAACTTTGGCATCAAGAGCATCTACACGACCACGAAGAGTTGCAAGTTCAGCAGCAAACTCTTCTTGAAGTCTTTGCAAGGTCGCGAGGTCTTCTTTGCTAACCTTGTCAGCTAAACCAGCAGAAATAATTTCGTTGATTTTGTCCAAACAAGCATTCAAACCTGCTGCAAATTCGTAGCGGCTGGTTGCTTGTCTGCCACGGAAAGTGCTGTCAGGATATCCAGCGATACAACCGTAACGCTCTACTAAAGACTGTAATGCGGTGAAAGCCCAATCAGTAGGGCGAACATCGCTAAGTTGAGATACTGAAGTTACATTTTGAGCAACTGGATCGCTGCTCATAGCTTGGCTAACTTGAGAAACGCTTGTAGTGGTTTCTGCAAATGCAGGGGTTGCGGCGACTGCACCAATAACACCTAAGAGACTTAGGCTGCCAGCTAGATTCAAAGATACTTTTTTCATTATTCCACTCCTCACGAGAGTAAATTTTAAGTTTGTGTGTTTGACGTATGTAGTTCAGTCTAGAATTTTTCGACCCTTACGCTATCGATTATATGTCTATACAACTCTGACATAGCTATTAGGAGTAATCTTACTCAAAATAACAGCCTATTGTCCTTAGATACTGCTAGATTAACTACATAAGATATTAACTTGAATGTATCATAGCATACCTAGTTTGAATATTTTGTCATCCGATCGGGTTATCTTGCCAGTACGCTTTTACTCATGAAGCTTTGGGGGATTTTGCCAATTTCAGAACCTCTCTAAAAGTTAGGATTAGCAAAGCTTTTCGTTGTCAGAACCAAATTTATGAGACTTAACTAATGTAAATCCCTGACCTTTATCTTGCTAATTTGTTTTGATTAATTGGGCGATCGCTATACTTAGAATTTTAACATGTGCTTTTTATGTCTTTTACTAGTCAAAACCCAGAATTCAGTAATATTGCTCAACAGCTAGATAGTGAAAACTCTCGAGATCGCCTCCGTGCTTTGGTCTCTTTGCGAGATTTGTCGCCCGATGAAGCCGTACCTTTGATTTTGAAGGTAATCGATGATGAAAATTTACAGATTCGCTCAATGGCGGTATTTGCATTAGGTTTAAAGCATACTGAAGACTGCTTTCCAGTGTTGGCAAGAATTTTAGAAACCGAGAATGACTATGGGATTCGCGCTGATGCGGCAGGAGCCATGGGTTATTTACAAGATAATCGTGCTGTTGAGCCGTTACTAAGGGCTTTTTATGAGGATACTGAGTGGTTAGTCCGTTTTAGTGCGGCAGTATCGTTGGGGAATTTGGGGGATGTACGCGCCTATGATGCTCTAATGCAAGCTTTAGAAAGCCCTGAAACGATGTTGCACCAAGCCGCGATCGCCGCTTTGGGTGAAGTAGGCGATTTGCGCTGTGTCGATCAAATTTTGCGATTTGCCCAGTCTGATGATTGGCTAACCAGACAGCGTTTGGCTGAAGCTTTAGGACATCTTAACTGTGATAAGAGTTTATCGGCTCTGAATTATCTCGTTAAAGATGCCCATCCACAGGTAGCGGCGGCGGCTCAATATGCGATCGCTCAGTTGGCGACCAATTAGTACAGAATCTGTAAAGCAGGTTAATTTATTGCTTTAGAGCCGAGCCGTAAAATAAAGAACAGATTTTTTGTAGCGCGGCAATGCCGCGCTACAAAAAATCTGGTTCTTTGAAATTAAATCGCAGAACCCTCAGATGATTAGGCAAGGAAATAATAAGCAATGGCGATAATTTTGGCTGGAGATATTGGCGGTACAAAAACCCTTTTGCGGGTTGCTGAAAAAAATGCTGATGGATTTAGAGTTTTATACGAACAACGCTTTGCTGGCGCTAGCTATGCTAATTTCTCAGATGTTTTACGCGAATTTGTAGAAACTGCCAAAATAAATTTGGGTGAAGGGCTAGAGCTAACAGCAGCTTGTTTTGGGATTGCGGGTCCCGTCCACGATCGCCGATCGCAATTAACTAACCTTGGTTGGTTCTTTGATAGCGATCGCCTTGCTGAGGAACTCAAGATTGACAGAGTAAGTTTAATTAATGACTTTGTGGCAGTTGGCTATGGGTTATTGGGATTGCAACCCCATGATCTATATACTTTGCAAGATGGGAATGTAAAAGAGCGATCGCCGATAGGGGTAATTGGTGCAGGAACAGGTTTGGGCGAGGCATATTTAGGATGGAATGGCGATCGCTATGAGGTGTATCCCACTGAAGGTGGACATACCGATTTTGCCCCAAGGAATGCGCTAGAAATTGAATTATTGCAATATTTGCTCAAGCATCATGATCGCGTATCGGTAGAGCGTGTGGCTTCAGGGACGGGAATTGTGGCGATTTATCAGTTTTTACGCGATCGCCAATTTGTGCCTGAATCAGATGAGATCGCTGAAAAAGTACGGCTTTGGGAATCTGGAGATCTTAATGTAGATGCGGCGGCGGCGATCGCGGATGCTGCATTAACAAATTGTGGAATTAATAGCGAGACTAATATGGATCAGCTAGCCACTCAGACAATGCAAATGTTTGTAGAGGCTTATGCTGCCGAAGTTGGAAATTTAGCTTTGAAATTAATTCCTAATGGGGGCTTATATATTGCGGGTGGCATTGCCCCCAAAATATTGCCTTTATTACAGGACGGAACGTTTTTGCAAGTACTCAAAAATAAAGGCAGAGTTAGCTCAGTTTTAGAAGATATTCCGATTCATATCGTGCTTAATCCTGAAGTGGGACTAATTGGAGCGATGCTTTACGCCGCTAGTTTTGTTTGAGGCGAGATCGGATGTTGTCGCCTACGGGTAATGGGAATATTTGATTAATTCTCTCTGGTGATTTTTTTAAATCAGCGATCGCCAAATAGTTCAATACCGTGAAGTGAGTTTTTTCTACGGCGGCAACTTTGACTGCGCCTTCGTCAAGTAATACTTTTTGGCTATAGATTTTTACCCAGATGTAATATTTGGGCAAAGCCACACCCACTTGGGTGGGTATCTTTCGCAACAGTTCATATTCAACTGTTACTACTTCTTTGTATATGTCCTGAAAATAGGTGATGAGATCGCGTTTAAGAAGCTGGTCAAACTGTTCAGGTACATTGCCTTGAGTGTGTGAATTTTGAGCGATCGCTAATGGATGCAATGGGTGCAATAGCCGTAACGGAGGATATCCTAAGCTTGCCAGCCCAATAAATAAGATCATGCTAACCGTCATTATAATTTATCTCCAGAATTAATCTTCAGACATTAATTGGGCGGTGCAAAGCGCCGCTTAATATTACTTAAGGAGCTAGCCTTTGAATTTGCCATGATTGATCGGCTTGTGGTGTATATAGGAAGCGATCGTGTAGGCGATTAGTGCATCCCTGCCAAAACTCAAAGCTGGTGGGAACAATCCGATATCCTCCCCAAAAATCAGGTAACGGAATCTCTCCATCCAAAAACTTTTGCTTAATCTGTTCAAATTGCATTAATAGAAGCTGTCGGGAAGAAATAACTGAACTTTGTTGAGAAGTCCAAGCTCCTAACTGACTACCTCTGGGGCGAGAGGTAAAATATTGCAATGATTCTGTTGTGGAAACCTTTTCGGCAGTGCCTGTAATATGGACTTGTCGCTGAAGCGGTAACCAAGTAAATAAGATCGACACATTAGGATTCGCCCCAATTTGTTGCGCCTTACGACTTTCATAGTTGGTGAAGAAGACAAATCCATTATTATCAAAATATTTCAGCAATACTGTCCGCATAAATGGTTGACCTTGCTCGGAAACTGTCGATAAGGTCATCGCATTTGGTTCTAGTAATTCAGCATTACAAGCTTGCTGAAACCATTTCTCAAATTGCTTAAAGGGATCGTCATGAAGATCTTTGCGCCTAAGTTCCCCTTGTTTATAATCTTCTCTTAATGCATGAATATCCATTTTTTAACTACTCAATATTGGGATTGTAAAGAACAACATTTTCTTGCTCGTTAGGATCGTTGCGGGAGACGATCGCATGGGCGGCTTCGGTATCACTTAGATTATGGGGTTGATGTGGGACACCTGCGGGAATGAAGATAAAATCACCAGCTTCATTAATTACTGATTGGCTTAGTCCTTTACCATAGCGAGTTTCTACCCTGCCCTTGACTAAATAAATAGCAGTTTCATAGTCACGATGAAAATGTGGCTCTGCTGCACCACCTGCGGGAATAACCACCAAATTCATCGAAATCCCCTTGGCTCCTGCGGTAGCCCCAGAAATTCCCACAAAATAGGGCAGCTTTTGCAATGTGGCAGTTTCACTGTCAGGACGTACTGTGATGATTTGACTAGAATGGTCAGGTAATTGCTCAGAAACAGAATTAACCATAGCAATTAGAGATAGTTTTTGTGTTTAGCAGTACTTGCTACAAGTACTAATTACATCATTAATCATATACTCATCAAAAAAGTTAGGATAGTAAGCCCTAAGTAAGTTTTTGGTAACTCTTGCAAATCAGTATGCGATCGCAAAGAGCATTTTACGCTCGATGATTTAAAGGTTTGCAAAATCATTCTTTTCAGCGATCAATTTTCTGCTAGATCTGTGCTTCTCAAAAATTGTCGCTTTCACTGCCAGCTAGAGGTAAGTTTTATTTTCTCTTGTAAATATCTCCTCTAAAGTCGATCTCATAAATTAATAACTCTTCAACGCTTGCACAAAAAATAACTCGCATTTTACCTACACGCATTCTTTGGTAGCCTTTCCATTCACCCTTGAGATTTTTAATGTCTAGTTCTTGAAACGGGATTGAACCACTTTCTTCAATGGAGAGTACAAGCGTTTTCAGCTTTTCCCGTATTCGCTCTTGGTCTGTTGAGGACAGGGCATTTAAGAATTTGATTGCATTTTTGCTGAATTTAACTTTCATGATTTGATCCAATCGGTCATGTCAATAAATTCTTCGGGAGCATATTGTGATGGGGTGGCAAATTTTGCTTCGATTTCGTGGATCTCTTTGTCGCTGACAAGGGGGATTAGGGCAAGAAAAAGAGATAAGCGTTCTTCTCTCAAGACTTCGCGAACACTTTGCTTGATAATGTCTCTAAGCATTTGGGCTTCCATAGTTGTATCTCCGATCATAAGTTTATTCCTGATATTTTCAATTGTTGATTCATCCAAATTCTCGCCCTTTTTTAGCTACGGCGTATACACAAGTTATTGGCTAGATCGAGAGTTGCTAAAGATCCCCCTCAATCCCCCTTAAAAAGGGGGAAGAAGAAGATTCTCCCTCCTTTTTAAGGAGGGCTGGGGGGGATCATCCTCTCTATCTCCTCACAAACACTCTTAAAATCTTCTAAAATTTGTTGATTAGTAAATCGAATTACTTTGATCCCATAACCTTCTAATCGTTGAGTTCTCTCTTGATCATAGTCTTTACCTTCATCGGTATAGTGACTGTCGCCATCGACTTCAATAACTAGTTTGAGACTAGGACAATAGAAGTCAATAATAAAATAATCAATTGGTCTTTGTCGATAAACTTTGAACTTGAAGGTTCTTAAATATTGATGCCAAAGTTTTTTTTCTGCGGATGTCATGTTTTTTCGCAGTTCTTTAGCTCTAGAAATTAGGGCGGAATTATAGGGAAGATGAAAGTCAGTTTCATTTAGCATGGTTGTATCCCCCTAAAACTCTTCTCCTCTTTTTTAAGGCTTCCCTCTTCTCCCCCCTTTTTAAGGGGGGCTGGGGGGGATCGATAACCTGCAACGTAGCCACCACATTAATTTTTACAGTCTTATATTGTTGATGTATGGTTGTTTTTGGGAGGAGAGATGGAAGAAAGTCTGCTTCGTTTAGCATGGTTGATCCCCCCCAGCCCCCCTTAAAAAGGGGGGAGAATTTTTAATTTCTAAGTTTTTTAGTTGTTGGTTGATCCAATCAATTGCTACTTCTTCATTTTTTTCTATCGCCTTTTCTACTCCAGTTTTAGCAATTTCTAACAGTTGCTTGGATTGTTCACGTTTTTGATGTGCTTCTTCAACCTTATTTTTAATTCTTTGTTGGATTTTATCTGGAGCTTCCCATACCCAAAAATTATCTATATCTTTAGGGTATAGCTCAGTTTGTCCTGATGAACCCTTCAGATATTTCTCAACTTGATATTGACCAGCAATACTATTGATATAAATTGATAAATAAACTGGATCAAGTACCTTAGTTCTTAAAATAGTAACGTGATTATCTGGTAAAGCATTTTGCTTATGTAGATATGGAGCGCATCTCCCAATAGTTCCTACACCAGTACCATTAATCAAGACATCATTAGTTTGAATAATTAGAGGTTTGTCTTCAGGTTGATATTTTGCATAACGGTTATCAACTAAGATAACTTCACCTTCTCTAACGTGCTTTGAGTTAACAACTGGCAATCCATCTAATATATTTTGATCTTCTTCAAAGTAGCTTGGCTGTTTACCTCGTTGATTCCAAGTTAGTAATTCTCCGAGTTGTGATAACTTTACTTTTTGTTTAATCTTTTCAGTAAGTTGATCAAATTTAGGTTGATAGTGTTCAGCATCAAGCCGATCGCTTGTCCCAAACGAAGCCGAAAAACTCTTAACCGCAATATTTTCATCTGTCGGCTGCCAGTCCTTCAACCCAAGCTCTGACAACAACAAATCTTCAGCTTCTTGATAGAGATTTTTTGATTCGTTAGATTTTGTGTTTGATAATTTAGCAACTTTCTCAATATAAATTTGGAATTTATCACTAGTTTCTGGAATCATTAGTTTTTGTATTTGCCACAATAAAATATGCTGCTGAACACTTCCTACAAGTTGCCTTTGAATTTGATTTGCACCATGTTTTGTAGTCAAGAAAATATAAAGATAGTAAGGATTAATCCGATCTGCACAATCTATCTTTGCAATATCTTGATTTGAATTGATTGGATAATTCCAATCTTCTTGTGCAATAGCAACACTTCCAGCACTTCCTGACATTGTAAGTAAAACCGTTCTTGGTTTTATCTCTGACTTCCACAGAAGCTTATTAGCAGTATTATCAATATATAAAACATCTGAAAATGTGACTTGAGAATTTTTAATATTGACACATCTTAAAAATGGGATTCCCTCGCTGACATATGCAATGCTGTTATATAGCGAGTAAGCACCAAAGCTTTTAACATCATTAATTCGATCCTGCAACAAGAAATATTTTTTACTTTTAATGATAGATTCAGTGATTAAGTAGTCCTTTTTAAAATAATCGCTATCAAGTCTAAGTGCATCGTTATTATTCAAAAAATCTTGAAAAGATATTTCAACTGCTTCTAGCCCATCCATCAACCGATCATACTTCTCAGCATCAAACGGCATAACAGATGAGCTTAAATCAAAAAAACTTAAATCCTCCTTCTTCGCAAACTCAATAAACACCTCAGCAATCCCATCTTCAGTCAAACCATCATGATTAAACAAATCATGATCCACAATCAAATGACCATGAGAATCAAGCAAAAACTCCAATCCCCCTAAATCCCCCTTAAAAAGGGGGACTTCAAGAACCTCTTTCTCTTTCCCCCCCTTAAAAAGGGGGGCTAGGGGGGATCTCTTCCCATCCCCCAAAACAGGCGATCGCTTCACATAAACCTTATCCCCCGAATTATCCTTACCACCCTTCCGCATCGTCGCAAAAAAGATATTGTAATCGTCTTTACGCGGACACAAAGCGCCAGCCCTCGGATCATCATTCCACTTCTGCACAAATAACACCGAAGTCTTCGTCCCCGTATGCGGCTTAAACGTATTCCCATGCAAACCCACCACCGCCAAAATCCGACAGCGATCGGCAATAAAATCACGAATATACTTATCCGAAGAATTATTAAATCGTCCCTGCGGCAACACCACCGCCATTCTGCCGCCAGCCTTTAAAAAGTCCAGATTGCGCTCGATAAACAAAATATCGCGCCCCATCTTCTCCTGACGCTTACCATTGGACTTAACCGCCAGATCGTACTTAGACGTGATCCGTGACTCTTTAATCTCCCCTGCAAACGGCGGATTAGCCATCACAATGTCAAACTGAAAAGACTTAAAATCATCTTTCTTATCGGCAAAACTCCGCAAACGTTTAAAGCCATTTCCATAAACATCACCCCAATCATCCTCCTTGGCTCTCTCCTTCCAAGACTCATAATCCAGCGTATTCAAATGCAAAACATTTGTCTCACCATCACCAGCGATCAAATTCAAAGTCCGTGATACCCGCACCGCCTTCTCATCAAAATCAATTGCAAACACCTTACCCTTAACATAATCCTCACAACGTGCAGGTTTCTTTTCCAACGAAAACAAATTACTAACCTGCAAACCCTCATCATCAATAATTTGCTGCCACACATGAAAAATCGTATGCACAGGAAAACCAGAAGAACCCGCCGCCGTATCAATAATCGCCTCATCCTCTTGCGGATTTAGCATCTTCACACACATATCAATCACATAGCGCGGTGTGAAATACTGACCCTTTTCACCCTTACTACTTTGATTAATCAAATACTCGAACGCCTCATCAACCACATCCAGATTGGAATTAAACAACTTCACATTTTCTAAGGATGATACGCACACCGATAAATGAGCCGAACTGAGCGTGATCTTGTCACTTTCTTTAAATACGCCTTCCCATTTCTTCTTAGCGCGATCGAACAAACCTTGAATCTTAATTTTTAGCTCAGTATCAGTTTGTCCCGTATTCCGAAACTCTAACAACCTCGTTTTTTTGCGCTTCTCATCCCGTCCCGATTCCCACTCATCATAGAGCTTAGTGAAAATCAGCATAAACAACTCTTCAAACACATCAACCCCTGCATTCGCAAGGACTTCATCTTCCATTTCCAGAATTAGCGCTTTTAAAGATTTTTTCTCAGTGACCAGCTTATCTTTTTTAATCAGGTCAACCAGCGTAAACCGTTCATTGAGAATATCCGCCAATGTCTGATTAACATTAGGAATATCCGTAATATCTTCAAAATAATTCGGATCTTTACGCTGATAAAAAGAAATCTGATCGCCATTAGTCCAAACCCCAATCGGTGAACCCGTCGCATTGCAATAAGACCGTAACTGATCCTTCCCATCCTTCAGTTTGGGCTTCTTCAGTTCCACAATAATGTAAGGCACATTCGGGCGATCTTTATCCATAATCGCCACATCAGCCCGTTTCTTTTCCCGCCCAAAAGAAACCTCATATTCTACCAAAATCCGATTAGCTGGATATTGATAGCGATCGCACAACACCTTTAAATAAAGCTGTCTTACCGCCTCTTCAGGAGTCAGCTTAATATCCTTACCCCGCACCAAACATCTAATATAAGGCACATCCCCCTTAGTACTTGCCTTTAAAAAAATAGACTGCTCAAGCCAAGCCACCTCTTCAGGCTTAAACTGTGAAAGCTTATACTCAGAGTCTTTCAGAATATCGGATAGGTTCATCGGGGGCAAAAGGTGTCATCTAGAAAATCGTTGTCTGTCATAGAGTGTAGCCTAATTGCGATAAATAAATAAGTATATAGGTTGGGGTGCGATCGCTAATTTCTAAACTGGTATATGGGGCGATCGCAATACTCAGCAAAAAAAGTTAAGATGGTAGACTCCAAGTAAAATTTTTGTAACTCTTGTAAATCAATAAAGGTCACGACATCAAGTTATGGATGCAGTTGCAGTAAAGCCCAGCGAAAGCAAACCTAGTGATATTAAACCTAGCGATATCCTGCGGCAAGCCGATACCGAAAAATTAGCGCGGATTCGCCACACATGCTCCCATGTGATGGCGATGGCAGTCCAGAAGTTATACCCCGATGCTAAGGTGACTATCGGCCCTGCAACTGAAAATGGCTTTTATTACGACTTCGATCGCAAAGAACACTTTACGCCTAGTGACTTAAAAGCGATCGCCAAGGAAATGAAGCGAATCATCAAGTGGAATCAGCCCCTTGTGCGTCAGGAGTTGCCCCGTCCTGAGATGCTTGCGGAAATTGAAAAGCTGAATGAGCCTTACAAAATTGAGTTATTAGCTGCTATTCCCGAAGGACAGAATATTAGCCGCTATTTTATCGGCGATCCAGCTAAATTTGAAAAACAACCTTGGTGGGACTTGTGCGCTGGCCCCCACCTCGATGCTACTGGCGATATTAATCCCGATGCCTTTGCCCTTGAGAGTATTGCAGGAGCATACTGGCGCGGCGATGAAAAAAATCCGATGCTTCAGCGCATCTACGGCACAGCATGGGAAAACCCTGAACAACTTCAGGCGTATCATGCCATGCTCGAAGAAGCCAAACGTCGCGATCACCGCACCATTGGTAAAGATTTGCAACTATTCAGCATTCAAGAAGATGCTGGTGGTGGTTTGGTATTCTGGCATCCCAAGGGCGCGATTATCCGCAATACCATCGAAACCTTCTGGAAAGAAACTCATGTCCAAAATGGCTATGAATCGGTAACTACGCCACACATGGCAAACTTGGATCTGTGGAAGATCTCAGGGCATAATGACTTCTATCGCGAAAGTATGTTTCAGCCGATGGAAGTGGAGCATCAGGTTTATCAGCTTAAGCCGATGAACTGTCCTTTCCATGTGTTGATTTACAAAGATACACTGCATTCTTACAAAGAGTTTCCTATTCGCTATGCTGAGCTTGGCACAGTCTATCGCTATGAGCGCTCTGGAACCATGCATGGCTTAATGCGGGTGCGCGGCTTTACGCAAGACGATGCTCATATTTTCTGTACCGAAGAACAAATTGAGACGGAAATTATCGGTGTTCTCAATCTTGCGGAGTTAATTCTCTCCACCTTTGGTTTTGAAAATTACGAAATCAATCTTTCTACGCGTCCCGAAAAATATGTTGGTTCTGATGCCATCTGGGAAAAGTCCACTGAGGCGCTCAAACAGGCTCTCAATCATAAGGGTTGGAACTACGTTGTCGATGAAGGCGGCGGCGCATTTTATGGGCCAAAAATTGACATCAAGATCGAAGATGCGATCGGTCGTCGCTGGCAATGTTCCACGATTCAGCTAGATTTCAACTTGCCCGATCGCTTCCAAATGGAATATGTTGGCGAAGATGGCGCAAGGCATCAGCCAATCATGATTCACCGTGCGCTTTTCGGTTCCGTCGAGCGATTTATCGGTGTCTTGATTGAGAACTATGCAGGTGATTTCCCGCTCTGGCTTGCGCCTGTGCAGGCTCGTTTGATCGCTGTATCTGACGGTCAAATTGCATATGCCGAGGAAGTCGTCACCAAGATGAAAGCCGCAGGTTTGCGCGTCCAGCTAGACCATAGTGGCGATCGCATGGCGAAGCAAATCCGCAAAGCTGAGATGGAGAAAGTACCTGTGATGGCGGTAATTGGGGCTAAAGAGGTTGAAGCAGGAACCTTGAGTATCCGTAGCCGCAAGCATGGCGAACTGGGTGCAATCTCTGTCGATGAAGTGATTAGTAAGATGCAAGCAGCTATTAGCGATCGCACTTGGTTCTAATTAATAAAAGGTATGTAGCGCAAAGCGCTACATACCTACATTGGTTCTAGTCGGATGAGTTGCCCTGCTTTCTCGTCAGTGAGAATATAAATAAATCCATCTTTCCCTTGTCGCACATCACGCACCCTTTGACCGATGGGAATCTTTTCTTGAATCACTGTTTGATTACCTTCTATTTGAATGCGAACAACTTCTCTAGAGACTAAGGCTCCTGCAAATAGATTGCCTTGCCAATTAGGAAAGCGATCGCCACGATATAACAGCAACCCAGACGGTGCGATCGATGGAGTCCACACTAATTTGGGATCGACCATATCAGGACGAGATGTTTCGCCAGAGACCTTTCCGCCTATATATTCTTGGCTAAAGCTGACAACGGGCCAGCCATAGTTTTTACCTGCTTCGATGAGGTTTAATTCATCACCACCTCTTGCACCATGCTCCGTTGACCATACTTGCTTGGATAGAGGATCAGCAAATAAGCCTTGAATATTGCGATGCCCATAACTCCAAATTGCAGGATTAGCATTTGCTGTTTTTACAAAGGGATTATCTAAGGGAATGGAGCCATCATCCTTGAGTCGTAGGACTTTGCCAAGGTGACTGTCTAACTTTTGGGCTTGATTGCGAATCAATTCACCATTCAGTTGTAAAGGTGGATTGCCACCATCACCGATCGCGATCAGCATAGTTTCATCGGGTAGCCAAACGATACGCGAACCAAAATGCTGATTTCCCGATTTTGACGGTTTGACCTCAAAAATTACTTGTGGTTCAACCAAAGCTTTACCATCAAATTTTGCTCTCAAAATACTGGTGTGATTAGCTTGGAAGTCTCCAGAGGAATAGGTAAGGTAAACCAATTTATTTTCGGCAAAGCGGGGATGTAGTGAGATATCCATCAAACCCGCTTGCCCAGATACAAATAGATTTGGAATTGGTGTGATCGCAATTTGTTCTAGTGATCCATTTCGCAGGACTTGGACGCGACCAACGCGCTCGGTAATCAGAATTGCGCCATCGGGTAGCCAAGCCATCCCCCAAGGGTTTTCTAAATTTTGGGCTACCGTAACTTTTTTAAAACCAGTGGGAGTAGGCTTTTTACTCGTCGCGGTATTTGTGGCGATCACGGATGTTGTCGGTTGAGCAATGATCGGTGGGTTGAGGTCAGGCTCTGGGATCGTACAACTTCCTATGGTGAGAGCGATCGCGCTGATCACAAGGCTATACGGATAGCGTAAAGTCTTCATTGTTTCTGGTTGGTAATTCATAGACCTTCTACATCAGGGGCAGCAGCAATTTTATAAACTAGGTTAACTTTGGATTGAGAATAGGGTGAGATATGTAAATCCCAATTACAAAAGCCATTGACATCAGGTTGAAGGCGATCGCTCGTTTCATCCTGAACTACCTCAATCTTAACCTTTTCTAATTCGGAAACAGGAATCCGTTCAGTCATCGTGATCTTCCTAACTTCATCACCAATATTCGAGAGAAAGATACTAACCGTATTAGTAATCGTATTCCATTGGGTGAGATGATTTTTCTCGCGTTTTTGTGATTGAGTACGCTGGACACGCATATTTGCATCAGTTCCCCAACCGAGGGCAAATCTTTCTTGAGGTGCAATGAAGGATATGGTCGTCCTGCCTACATATTCAGTGGATCGCACTAGATCAACGGGGCCAGCCAGAATTGGTAAAGTCGCATTATTGGTTTGTTCACTTTTGAGAACGACTTGTAAAGCTATTTCTGGAATCAGGACATGCTCAATTTTGGCTAAGGATTGAAACTGAAATAATGGCACACGATAGGGATTGCCATCGGAGGGAATATTTGCCTTTTTAGGAGCGCGAATTGTTCTCACTTCACCACCATCATCTACCCCTGGTAGATCGATCGCCTCTGGTCTTGTTGCTACACCTAGCCCCGTGGTTTTCACCGTTTGATCGCGCATTTCTACGGCTATCTTTTTCGCTTTCTCGCGAATATTCAGCCAATCATCGGTGAGTAAAGGTGGCTCAGTGCCAAGGGAAGCACGGGCGGTGGAGAAAACTAAATCGACATTTAGCCAGTCTTCGCCTGTGTTTTGCCAAACGCAACCATCAGTACGGAAAGTTAATTGGGAATTCTCTCCCATTTGCAATTGCGCTTGATGATAGGGTCGCCAAAATGCATTGGGAACCACATAATCAAAGGCTAGTTCGTACTCACCCGTTTCCGCGATCGCCAAATCTGCTTCGATATGAGCTATAAAAATCTGATCTGGTCTAGTTTCAGCTTGGATGCGGCTTACGAGTCGCTCGATCGCCGATTTTAACTGCGCCTGTGCATGGTAAGTGTGGAGAATTTCGCTACGGGATTCCCGCATTTTTTGAAATAGTGGCTGTAATTGCGATCGCCATGCCATCGGATCAACCTGTCCCCAAGCCGCATCAATGGGTAGTTCTTGCAAAGCCTTGCCCAAAATTAGCCCAATTTGTTGAAACTGTTCTTCGAGTTGTTGCCGATCTTCAGTGAGGACATTGTATTGATCAAATTGCGATCGCCATTCGGCCTTTAACTCTTCAAACAAACCTGAGTGATCGGATTCCTTAATTAACATGCGTCGGCGTACACGTACATCATTTACTCGCGCACCAGATCGGCGATCGCTAAATTCTGCCCGCAGCGACTTATCGGAAAGAATCGGAGCTACCCGATCAATCTGCACTCGCCATAGCCCTGCGGCTAGATTTACCTTTGCTATCCGTTGGACTTGAGCGCGATCTTCGAGCAATGTCACGTTAGTCACAGGAGCATTTAGATCTAGGGGCTGAATTTCGGTTGATATCATGGGCTATTCCTCTCTCCGATTGCCGTTAACTAGTTCATTGTCCACAAAGGTTTTGATCGTATAGTCGGCGGTTAATTCCGTTTCTCCACCTGCGGGAACGTTGACATGCCAACGATAGCCGCCTTTGATGATGGCATTACGTTCTTGCTGTTCATACTTTTCCCATGCTGGCGAAACCTGTGTAACGGTTACATCTACTTTTACATCAGCCTGTGGTACAGGAACACGTTCGCGCACTTCGATACGAGCATCTCGTCCTAGTCGATTGGCGATCGCAATATGAATATTGTGACGCAGCTCGTTAAAGGCTACCAAACTCATACCCGATCGCACTTCTTTAAAGGAGGTATTTCGCGCCACTTTAATCGATTGCTCTACGCCTAAACCTAGTTCCATTTGTCCCTTGGGTGGCACAGTATTAATGCGCGTTGAGAGAATATATTCCCCATCCACATAGACATCGGTAGAGCCTGATAGTAATGGTGATCGCAGTGGATTACGAAGTTGAGCGATCCGAAAAACATTGGTGTCTTCACGGGGAACAACTACATAACGCATATCAATTTCGGCATTCTCTTCGAGTAATGCAACGGAATGAAACTGTCCATCAGACGGAATATCGACTCGTCCATTACCAAGATAGGCAAAGTCAAAAGCACCTGCCATTTGACGGACATTTACAGTACCCGCGGGAAATGTAGTGCTATAGCAAGCGGCAAGGTTTAACGCATTTTGCAAAACCGTAACCAGATCAAAATTAACTGTCATCCGCGATCGCTTCAGGGATTCCAAATAAATTGTCTGCACATCGGGCAAACTGAGTTTGCCTCGTTGTGAGGTATTACTAGGATCAGCCAATCGCATCAGTCCATAGTTTGTAATCTCTTGAACAGGATCAAAGATGGATTCTTGCATTACTGCCGATGGGCGATCAAGAGACATAGACCTTTGGGGAGGAGCCATAGCCTTCCGCATAACTTGCGATTCCATTCTTTCGGGAGCGGCAGATGGCATACTCCTACTCATATTAGGTTGCAACATGGATCTAAGTTCAGCCACTTCGGCATCAACTTCTAGTGACATCGCCCCAAAATATTGGTTCTGTTCGTCAAATGAGGTGGTTTCACTTGCTAACTCAACCGAGTTGACTCCACGACCCAGCAGATTTTGGCTAAGATCGGCAAAGGAGTCTATTTTTAAATTTTCAATCTTCTGGTTCAGAATCGATTGGGTTACTGATGATAAAGGTTCTAGTGCTGGAATTTGAAAATTTTGCGAAGCTGAAGTAGTACTAATGGCGCTATAGGCTATCTGTCTCTGAAGATCATAATCTTCAAACAGAACCTCTGCTCCTTTGGGTGGGTTGCGCCAAGCCTTTTTGGACGCGAATGCTTGCGATCGCCCAAGTCGTAAGGAAGGCAACTCTGGCAATTCACACCAACCCATCGGCGTAGCCGTCGAAAGCTCGATCTGTACACCCGACCAGTCCTCACCAGTACGCTGACAAATCAAGGCACGCAAGGCGATCGCTGCCGTATTGTTGGCACTATTGAGCCGACAAACATAGGTGGGTGTCCATTTTGCTCCCTGCACAAAATATTCCACAATCAGTTGCAGATTATCGGTTGGTAAAGATGCTGCTTGGCGATCGCGAATTTGCAAACGCGCCACGATTGTTTTACGCAATTCATTTTCTTTGGCGACATTGGCATTAGAGGCAAGGTTTTGTTGTTGCTGGAGATCGGCTAAATGTTCGGTCGCCTTTCGCAGTTGACTCTCAAGTTCTCGCTTTTCTTTAAGGCGTAACTGTTTCTGCTCATCCTTGAAGTTGGCTAAGGCGATTCTTGCGCCTGTCGGTGAGGTTGGTGGCGCTTTGCCTTCTTCCCCAATCGGGCGATCGGGGACATTCAACACGTTTAAAGCCGACATTTCTAGAGCTATTACATTCATCAAATCATTCAGGCGATCGACCTCAGCTTTGGCGGACTGGATGGATGCTTCTAAATCTGATATGGGAACTTCTACAGGTGGCGGGACATGTAACCCAACCCGCACATCTGTAACCATGATGTTGATGTCTGTCTCTGTGCCGTTGTCTACCCTTACCCTGACACTTCCATCATCTAGAGCCAGTGGTAATCCAACGATTTCCACTTCAACATTTTCATCGTTTTCATTTTGCCATGCGATCGCTGACAGACTTGCCAAACGTCTCACAGTGGAGCCTTCGCAGTAAACTTTAACTTTTTCGATTTTGGAGGCAAGCTGAGCGATCGACATAAATTTATGCTTTATACAAATCTTGTCCTGTTTTCTTGAATTTATTATATACGGATAAAAACTAGGGACAACTTATCTGTGAAAGCATAGATTTAGATCCCCGACTTTTTTTGTGAATTTGCAAATTGTCTTTGCTTGCTGAGAAAAAGTTGGGGATCTGGGCTTGTATAGGTTTCTTTTTCTTTGTCCAAAACCTCACAACGCAGAGACAAGCGATCGCTGAAAGCACAGAGCGCATAGGATTTATAGAATTGTAGGAATTGTAGATACTGTCTTAAGCACCAAAAAGTCAAGAGGGAATTTGAACAAAATTAGGATCGAAAGAACGCTGAGACTTGAGAACACCAAAGACCTGCCG
>NZ_NDHW01000244.1 GCF_002251945.1 Pseudanabaena sp. SR411 | reverse complement strand
GTTTAGACGGAAGGGCTTGCACCTTCATCGTCTGGACAGTTAAGCTAGTCTTGGGAGACTTGGCTCTGATGGTTATGTACGGACTGATTACCGTGATTCACCATCAAACGAATCGCACTACTCCTTTCCCTACTGGTTTTACGTCGCCTGAATTACCCATCGATAAGCGACGAATGCGAATGTTGATCCGTGCTTGGGCTTGGCTATCGCGCAAGGACTTGAACCATTTAGAGTAGATCTCAGTTTGGCGGATTTCAATCATGATTCAAGTGTATCCCATGAGATACGAAATGGGTAGCGATCGCACTACAAGATCGGCGATCGCACTCAAGAAAATTGAAACCCATAACCAACCTCGTAGCGTGAATTAGCGGAGCATTACGCACAAATATTTGTCATTAAAAAGTGCGTTAATGAAATGTAACGCACCCTACGAGAGCTGCGATCACACTAATTTCGAGATTTAAGAGTTGGGTTCAAAAGTTTAACCTTTAATTTTGAAAATTCAGACATAATGTAAAAATGTTCACCTTGTTTTTCAACAATCATTTCATCAATAATCGCTAAAGAACGGTGTCTTTTGTCCTCATCAGAAGTTGACAAGTTAACTACCTCTCTCAATCCCATAGTGATCCTTTCCCTAGATGCATTAGTTGTAGGACGATAGCCATTAAGAATGACAGCATTATATTGTTCTTGACCAAGGACATAAAGAGTTATTGCACGGACAAAAGAACCAACTATAGGATCGCTATCAAAACTGTTTAGTGCTGCTGTTTTCGCTCGAAGCTCGGAAGATAGTAAACTATCCCTTCTAATCCTTTCAAACACAGGATGACTCAAATCCATTAAATAATCTATAGACTGAATCAATTCACGATACAGATTAAAACTTTCTACATAACCTTGATGCAACTCTTCAAAGCTAGACATTATTGGAGTTATAAAATCTGAGTAAATCTCTTGATTTTGCTCCTTGCGATGATTGATCAATTGCAAACAACGGTCGATCAACTTATCCACAATTTCTATAATCATTTTTTCTCACTTTTAGTCAATTAATTTACTTACTAATGATCAGATGAATGGCAAGTACTTTCACTCTTACTGTATCAACATTTCAGAGCTTCTCCTGTCCAAAAACAACAAATCAGATCAAATTTCATCAGTATTGATGCCAATCAATCAAAGATATGCAGCCAGTTTTTCTTTTTTCTGACGCTCCTGTTATGAAACTAATTTTTCTTGCTCAGCGATCGCCTTTTTGATTATTCAGAGATATCACCAAAGCGATTATGATACTTTTGTAATAACGCCTCAGCCTCAAGTCTAGCCTGACGATCTAGATTTACACGTTCTTGAGCTTTGGCAAACGGTATTGAGAAGGTACATTAACCATAGTTTTTTGTACTTGTACGTTGCAAATCTCAGTCTAATTGATAAGCCGTAACGATTCTATCATTCGCAGGATTATAGACAGCCATCACACTATTATGTTTTTTATGAGAAAAAAGATACTTCAAACAATTATGTTTACCTGAAGGCATAGTTGCACTCATACTGTAGCCAGCACTCTCAAGAAGAGCAAAAAATTCTTGTTTAGGTAAAGACTTAACCGTAAAAGGAGGTAAGCCAATAATTGCAGGATGTTCATTTAACGGCACGAGTCTCAAAACCTTCCGCTACATTATTTACCTTCTGTTCGATGCGCTTAAACTTATCAAACGGAGTATGCCACGAAAAATAATTGGGAAGCACAAACCCAAACCCAATAAAAGTAGGAACCACAAAAGGATAGTAAAAAGGCTCATCATCCACCTCAGTACCACCGAACTGAACCACAAAATTTCCGCACCAAAAATATACCCCAACCATTTGGATATCTAAGCTATAAGTTAGCGATCGCAGTTTATCCGATACATTCATAACAAGTATTTAGGGTTACTAATCTAAACATTAGCATTTTGGATCTCGCAGCGATCTCATATAGCAACAAATTGGTTTGATGGAATATTCGTCTTGCAGCTTACGATTGCAACATATGCCAAATGTTCCAGAACAAAAAGACACAAAAAGATATTTTTATTTACATATATAATAACTTTTAAAAGATGCCACCAGCAAAATCATCACACCCAACTTAAAAACTTGCCATGTCTCTAAGTACTCAAAATGAAAGCGCACCCCATCATGTTGTTATTATTGGCGGTGGCTTTGGGGGACTATATGCCGCCCAAAAGCTAGGCAAATCAAAGGTTCCCGTTAAAGTAACCCTCATCGACAAACGTAACTTTCACCTCTTCCAGCCGCTACTTTACCAAGTCGCCACAGGCAGCCTCTCCCCCGCCGATATCGCCTCACCATTGCGGGCAGTCCTCGCCGAAAACAAAAATACCAGCGTCGTCATGGGCGAAGTGCTAGATATTGATCCCCAAGCGCAGGTAGTTAAATTAAAAAATCACTTAGACATAAGCTATGACTCGCTGATCGTGGCGACAGGAGTTAGTCACCATTACTTTGGTAACGATCAATGGTCAGAACAAGCCCCTGGATTAAAAACCATTGAAGATGCGATTAACATGCGTCGCCGCATCCTGAGTGCCTTTGAGGCAGCCGAAAAGACCCATGATCCCAAGTTTAAAGAAGCATTGATGAACTTCGTGGTCATCGGTGGAGGCCCAACAGGCGTAGAACTCGCAGGAACCTTAGCCGAGCTTGCCCATCGCACCCTCAGCGATGAATTTACGAATATTGATACTAAGAAAGCGCGAATCATCTTGATAGAAGGAACCGATCGCGTATTGCCTCCCTACCATGCGGAACTCTCTGAGGCGGCGAAGCAATCCCTACTGAAGTTAGGCGTGGAAGTCAAAACTAGTGCAATGGTGACAAATATTGAAGATCATGTCGTTACTTTCAAATGTAGCGAGCAAGTTGAGCAAATCCAAGCTCAAACAATTCTCTGGGCGGCAGGTGTGAAGGCTTCACCGATGGGTAAAGTATTAGGCGATCGCCTGAATGCGGAACTAGATCGCGTTGGTCGTGTGGTTGTACAGCCTGATATGTCGATCGCTAATTATCCTAATGTCTATGTCATTGGTGACTTAGCGAACTATCCACACCAAGGCGATCGACCACTTCCGGGGGTTGCGCCTGTGGCGATGCAGCAGGGTGAATATGTCGCGCATCATATCGAAGCGAAGGTTCAGCAAAAGGAACCCTCAAAATTCAAGTATTGGGATTTTGGTAGCCTAGCTGTAATCGGTCGCCATGAAGCGGTTGTGGACTTTAAGTTTATCCGTCTGAAGGGTTGGTTAGCGTGGTTTATTTGGACATTTGTGCATGTTTATTATCTGATTGAATTTGATAATAAACTTCTTGTAATGGTTCAATGGGGATGGAACTATTTCACTCATCGACGTGGCGCGAGAATTATTACTGGTAGATACTTGCAGGTATTAGAGGAAATGGAAGGAATCCGTGCAGGTGGGCTTTCTCTAGAAACAAGGGAACCAGCCGAGGTTGCCTAATTGATGTTACACGCAACGTAGATTAGGGATTTCTTGTTACTAGCCGAGAAGGGCAACCACGGGGGGATTGCCCCTACCTAAGAAATTTAGATTTAATTATGCTGATGTAGGGGCTGCGCCCCCGTGCCAGCCCTAGCCTCCAAACATCGCAGGAATTCCCAAATACAAAAAAAGGAGTCGCAAAGCGACTCCTTTTTTTTAGACTTCACCCATTGCTACCATTTGGATCGCACGGGGCATAGATGGATCGAACCCTCCCATATCCCAAGAATTAGGGTCTTTAGGATCGACTAACGAGAGCTTGTAGGGAGCCAAGGTCACATAGATTGCCTTTGCATTAGCATTCACCTTGCGGCGATATTCAGCCAAGGCTTCACTTGGATGACGACGACCTGCCCAAGATTCCGAATCAGTCCAGAAGCAGAACACATCCGCATAGAACTTATTCTTGATCGCCCAATCGTAAGCCACCGATGCATCTGTACCACCGAAGTTTTGGCTCGATGCCTTTTGCATTGCCGATGTGAAGGAATCCTTTTTAGTGATTCCCAAATCGCGGAAGTCGGTTGCAAACCCACGGATCGCATAGTTGGTTTCTGCCTTCACCGTCGCCAAAGCCATCGTTGCCGCAATTTCGCAGCAGGTCAAGCCAATCGAACTTACGGTGTAGTAAGCCATCGAACCCGACACATCGATCGCATGGAGGAAAGTCGCACCCGTAGGCGCGATCGCATCGAAGGACATTTCTAGAGCAGTTTCCAGAATATCGACAATGCGAGGAATTGGTTGCCAAGTCTTTTGGCTACGTCCGAGCGCACCACCAGACTGATAGGTCTTGAGAGCTTTCAAAACATCAATGGGGTGAATGCGTCCCTTCTTCAAGCGATCGCGATTGTTCAATACATTGGCAACACGCTTCAAGTTATCCTTGTTTTTCGCTGTCAAGACACCAAGTTCGGTCAAAGAACCAAGGTTCCGCAACAATGCACCGATGGGCATTTCGTTAAAGAGTAACTGCCATGCGCGCACATCCATCTGTCCGATGGGAGCCGCCATTTCATGGGTGAGTTTACCCTTCGCGATCGCTTCATGGGTCTTGTCAGGGTGACGCTTTAGCCATTCATACCACCAGATTTGCGCTAGCGCATCCGATGGGATTTTTGAAGGAAGTTCATCCCAACCCTTGACCACCCATTGATAGAGCGCTTGTTGATCGTCGGTTTCAGGCTTAACGTGAAACAAACGCAATGCATCACGGTGCGAGAAGCCTTGCCGTTGTTGGTACTTCAGCAATTGATAGGCAAGCGCCTTGGTGTCGGGATTGGAGAGCCATGCCTTACCGCTTTCACGAATGACTTTACCGAAGCCACGCATGGACTTGGTGTAGTTCATCCATTCATAGAAATGGCTACCAGTACGGACAACTTGGGGAGAGATTTCCATGAAGTTCCGCTTCGCCGCTTGGCTGTCGCCCATCGATAGCAAGACTAATGCCAGAATGGGAGCGCTGTTATTCATCGCACGACCATCGCTAGCATAGAGAATTTCGCTCTTCACGCGATCGGCATCTTCGGCGACACATTTCTGTACCGTATCGATGAAATCGGCGGACAATTCGTGTTTGCCAGCGTAGTAGGTGCTTTGAGCCGTACCAATCAACAAGCAACGACGCAACATGCGCCAGATACCCGCATCAAAGGCAAAGCCACCCGATCGCCCTTGGATCATTTCGGCTTCACGACCTGCGATCGCTTGAGTTTGAGGTGTGCCTTTGGGTTTCTGAAATAAAAATTTATAAGACATGACATTCTCCGTCCCGTAAGGGAAAGTTAAAGAGAACTTCCTTCGCCTCGACCAAAGAGAAGGAATCGGCAGGGTAGGACTCGAACCTACAGGATCTTGCGATCGATTGAACCTAGATAACCCTCTACAGTTCGGTCTTTGCAGACAAGGGTTCCCATAAAGGCTTTAAATCAACTGCGTCTACCAATTTTCGCCACCTGCCGAGAATTTGAACAACTAAAAGCTAATTGCTAACAGCTAAAAACTTTTAGAGGGGGTGGAATGGGACTCGAACCCACATCTCGCGACATAAAGGGGGGAATCGTTAAAAGCGATAACCTTAAAGTCTGCGTCCCTTGCGGGCAAAAGTGCGTTCTACCAGTTGAACTATCCACCCCAAGATTGGGGGTAGAGCTAAAGAAGTAGCGATTTTGAGTAATGAAGTGCCACACTACGCGCAACACTTCATTAATTCTTTAGGACTACCGATTTGGAATTTTGATTTTTTGCTTTGTTAAGGAAAGATGGCAACCAGCAGGCAAAACTTCTAGTTTAGGAAGGGATTTTGGGAATTGAACCCAATCACCTCATGGAGGTGATGCAACCAAAGCGATAACCCTCGCCAATTCGTCCCTTGAATTAACGTATGGTGCTTCGCACCACACATTTTTATCTTGGGCAAAGAGAAGTTTCGATTGAGATCGCATAACTATCTCTCCAAAACATTACTCAAAATCAAACTCCCAATTGACGGAGAGGGACTCGAACCCTCGACACTTGGCGTTTCAGGCGATAACCCTAAATCTGCGACCTTTGCAGGTAAGTGACGAAAAAGGATGTTTTCAATGCTCTACCACTGAGCTACCCGTCAATGTTTAGCGAATTTCAATTTTGCCGTAGGCAAAATTGAAATTCTGAATAAGAGTTTCAATTTGTGAATAGATGCCACCTGCGAGCAAGTAGCACCCATCTGGAGCAATAACCCTGAATGCTTCAGCCTATATAGACAAGTCATTGCATAAAGGAATTCAGCAGTTCGCGAGGCTGCATCTCCTTTCTCAATTGACACACAATTACTTGAGTAGTAATTGCAATGGCAATCAGGTGAGGCGTTCTACGCGCTTGAACTATGTCGCACTACATTTATACTACACGTACTACAAGAATGCAATAGCGATCGCAAATTTATTTAGTTTTTATACCAATTCATAAAATTCTTGTCACACTTTTGTGAATTGAAAACCAAACCCAATAAGGATTTTAAAACATAATAAGGGTTTTAAAACACAAAATGGCTTAGCCATTTTGTATTTCGGTATGTGTTTCGTTCACAAACCAAAGAAATTTTTGAAAGCGTTGCAAAGCAACGCTTTCAAAAATTTCTTTGTGGTTTGTTTACTCGGTAATTGCTACAAAAGTCTGTGGTAGCACTGTAGTATGGACAAGGACTATATGCGATCGCCTAAGCGAATGAATCGTAAATTTTGGATTATTGCTCTCATTTCTTTTATTAACTCTCTGAGTTTTACGATTCTGATCCCTGTTTTGTATCTCTATGGCAGACAGTTTAAATTAGATGATTTTCAGACCAGTTTGCTATTTGCGATTTATGCGATCGCCCAATTTTTTGCTACACCAATTATCGGTAAACTATCAGACCGATTTGGTCGTAAGCCTCTATTAATACTAAGTTTAGCGGGGACGGTGATTGCCAATCTGATGGCAGGGACAGCAGGAAGTGCCGCAGTCCTATTCTTGGCGAGATTTCTTGACGGAATCACAGGTGGTAATGCTTCAGTTGCCCAAGCTGTTATTTCCGATGTTACTAATCCTGAAGACCGCGCTAAAGCCTTTGGAATTAATGGAGCTGCCTTTGGGTTAGGGTTTATTCTGGGGCCAGCAATCAGTTTACTTGCTCAAAAAGCAGCCCTAAATACACCTTTGGGCAAGTCCTTTGGTGCTTCTTTTTTAGTTGCGGGAACGATTGCTGCGATCGCCTTAGTCCTCACAATTTTCCTTCTACCAGAAACTCTCAAAACTAAAGCTCAGAAGGCTCAAAATATCTTTGACATTGGTTTGGAGAAACTGATTACAGGATTGTTTATGCCGAAAATCGGTATTTTATTGATTATCAATTTCCTCACGGGAATGACGTTCACTCTATTTACGTTTGCATTCCAACCCTATTTTTTGCAGGTTCTCAAACAGAATAGCGATGCACTTACCCTAATGTTTGTTTTATTTGGAGTATTAGGTGTAGTGATGCAGACTCTAGGTATTGCTCAAATGACCAAACATCTGCAACTAGTCCAAATTCTCTTTTTAGGATTATTTATCCGTAGTCTGTCTTTCGTTTTAATGCCTATTTGGGAGAATGCATATTATTTTGTTGCGGTTTGCGTTCTCTTTTCGCTACTGAACTCAGTTGTGCAGCCAATGATTAGTGCGCTAATTTCTCTGAATACTAGTCCTGAGCAACAGGGTACAATTTTAGGGCTAAACTCCTCCTATCTCAGTGTATCCAACGCTTTTGGCCCCGTAATCGCAGGATTAGTTGTTAATCAAAATAATCCTAGTTCCTATGGTTACCCACTTTATTTAGCGGGAATATGTACGTTTTTAGTGCTAATTTTTGCATTTATGAAACGTAAAAGCTATGCAGTGAGAGTACTCCAGTAATACAACGCCGTGCATTTTCTTGAAATTTATAGCTGTCGTCACTTGCATTTCAAACCCCAAGAAGCGAGTTGCGGCGCAACTCGTCTTCTAGATTTATGTCCTAACAAGACTGGCGACAGCTATATCTCTAATAAAGCGTCCCTAAGGGACGCTTTATTTATGCTAGTGACAACTCACCAACTGCTTCTAGACGGCTATATTTACCAACGAAAAGAAACGATTCTTCGAGACTTTGAGCAACTGTCGGATTAATCCATCCTAATTGCTTTAACAAATGGATAGAAACCGCATTTTTTGCTCTTTTAGAACCATCCATCACCTTGATCGCTAACCCCAATCCTTCGCCAATTCTTCCAATACATTGCACTCCTTCTGCACCAGACTTGCTGACAACTTCACCATTACTGAGGCGCATTAGCTCTGTATCAAATTGTCCATTTCCAGACACCATATCAGGGTGTCTAGTCATCGCGCGGGTAATACGTTCTAGATGCAATTGATCATGAGCCGATAGTAAAGCGTAAAGTCGCGCTAATTGACCAATCTCTAATAAATAGGTAGGAACACCACAATCATCATGGGCGCAGATAAATTCGGCAGCAGGCATATGTAAAAGATCTGCCATTGTATTGAGCGCAAGTTGCTGTACAGGATGATGGCGATCCATATACGAGGAAATCTGCCACCCTTGTTGTTTGCAGATAGCAATCATGCCCGCGTGCTTACCAGAACAATTATGCTGAAGTGGACTTTTTTGACATTCTGGGACTGGGCATTGTAAAGCGCTTGGCTCTACATCGCATCGCCAAAGAATGCTAAAAACTTGTCGGGCTTGTGCGATCGTCCCTTGATGCGAACCGCAAATAATGGCAAGATCGGTTTCTGAAAGGTTAAACCGATCCTGTGCGCCAGTGATCGAGACGGGTAGCGCTTGAATAGGTTTGAGGCTAGAACGGGCAAAGGTAGTTGTCTGGGGATCACCTGCTGCTGAGAGGATTCGACCTCTAGTATCAACTACAGCAGCTTGGCAAGAGTGAATTGACTCGACAATGCCCTCACGTAGCAATTGGACGGTAATTTTGTTAGCGGAGAAACGATTACGCTTGCCAAGGTTCATATATTAATGCTTTAGGATCGCCATTAACATCTTACGGTAATTCAAAAGCCAAAAACTAGAGACTACGCTTAGCGTAGTCTCTAGTTTTTGGCTTTTTTGTTGAGAGTATTGTCTGGCAACATGCTCAACAAAAAATATTGGGGTCGCTAGTGGTTATACATCGTAAGATTTTTCCATGTCATGGTTAAACACTAATATTCGCATAGAGATCATATTGACAAAATTAGGCTTAATATTCTAAATTAAAAACCATTAATAGATAAATAAAAGCCAAAAAACATGGAATTATTGGGATTAAATAGTGATTTGTCTGTGGGATCTGCTCAATCATTGCTTTTATCGACAGCATCCTTACAAGTTAATATCACCCCAAATTTCTATGGATTATCAGCCCAATCTAATTCTCATAGCCAGATAGCGTCCATTCAATTTGATGCAACTACAGGTTGGCGATCGCAGGCAACTCTGATAACAACATCGTCAAACAAACGATAACTGGTAATGGCTATTACCAGTTTGATATTGATGGAACCATATTTTCAAGCGATCGTAATTCAGCCTCATTTTGGCAAAGTCTAGATGGAGCAACCAGTACAAGTGTAGTTGGGATTAACTTTGATGGTGGACTGGGCGAAGACACCATCATCGTTGGAAGCCAAGAATATAATCAGGGGTTTGGTGTTATTTCTGATGATACGATTCAAATCCAAGGTGAATTCTATAGCGAATCAGTATTCTTCAAAGGCAAAGATATTATCAACCAAGGCTCAATTATTGCCAGTAATGTTACGGCTGAATTTAGTAATAGTTATACTGATGATGCCGAAGCTAAAATTACAGCCATCAATGGCGGGAGCATTTTGTTAAATGGCGGTAAAACTAGCGATCTACAGGCAACAGGTCAGTTTTTAGCTACAGGCGTTACGGGTGGGAAGATTGATTTTAGAGGGAAAACAGTAAGCTTGAGAGGAGCAAATCTCGATGCTTCGGGGGAAAATGGTGGCGGCACGGTTCTGATTGGTGGAGACTATCAAGGTGTTGATCTTACCAGCTTAGGAACTCTATCAAATGCTCAATCTACTTTTGTTGATAAATATTCCAATATTAATGCCAATGCGCTTACCAGTGAAGATGGTGGCAAAGTTATTATTTGGTCAGATGGAGATACTGACTTTCGCGGTAATATCAATGTGCGTGGTGGAATAGAAACTGGAGATGGTGGCTTTGTTGAGATTTCTGGGAAACAGAACTTGAATTTTGTCGGCAAGGTGGATGTTGATGCTACTAATGGCAAGCAAGGGAGCATATTGTTTGACCCAGAGGATATTATTATCAATGCTGATGATGGCAATGACGAAACTTTTGATGTTTCTAATATCAATAAGCTAAAAGGCAATATAACTCTGTCGGCAACCAATAACATCACATTAAATACAAATGCTTACTTCGTTCCTTCTAGAGGAACATTAACTCTCCAAGCTGATTCGGATCTTAATGGAGCGGGTTCTGTCAGTTTGTTGGGATATTTATGGGCAGGGCTTCGTAATATTAATATTTCTGGAGCATCGATTACTGCAAATAATGGGGGGTCTATTTCTACAGATGCTACTGTAGGTGATTCTGGCAACATTACTCCCTTCCCGCTGTAAGGCATGGTAAAATATGAAATAAAAAGACAGTAAAAAAATGAACCAAAACGAAGCGCTTCTGAACAAGCCGTTAGATCTCAAAGATTGGCAGAAGCAGTTCAATCGACATCAACAAG
>NZ_NDHW01000243.1 GCF_002251945.1 Pseudanabaena sp. SR411 | reverse complement strand
ATGAATAAAAAGAAGACAAAAGATATAGGAGCTTTAGGATAGATAATTAACGAGTAATAGGACAGGAGAGAGGTTTAGCGAGTTGAATCATGCGATTAAGTGCTGCACATTTGATGAACAACTCGACCGCCTGATTGTCAAATTTACGAGAACATAAAGTACCACCAAATATCTTTTTGAAACGAAACATCGTGGTTTCTGCTAAAGAACGTCGATGATAACCTGAGTCACGTTTCCATTTTTTGCGCCCATGTTTACGGATATATCGTAGGTTTTGGTCACGGGGATGGGGTGGCGCATTAGTATTGCCATGCTCCCAGATTTTGGCATCTTTGCGAGGAGGAATCACCGCTTTAGCGCCATGTTGAGTAATCTCATCATAACAATGACGATGGTCGTAAGCTCCATCTGCGGAAACTTGAGCGATTTCAGCATCAATCCCTTCGAGAATATCGGCCAGTACTTCACCATCATGGCAATCATTCATGGTGACGACCGCAGCCAGAATTTCTCCCGTTGATTCATCGCCTCCTATATGTAGTTTGCGCCATGTCCGTCTCTTACTAATCCCATGCTGCCGAGTTTTCCATTCCCCTTCACCGTAGACTTTTATCCCACATTCCGCTCGTAATGGAATGTGGGCTGAATAAAATTAATAGAGCAAATCGTACCCAGTTGTCTAACAGTCCTTACCTGTTGGATTTTCGGTTACATCTTACCAACTCTACCTGCTAACTCTTATTTAAGGAGTTCACTTTCTTTATGTGTGTCTAACCCAAGGCGGTGTAAAGGCTCTGATGTCCTATTCTTTTTGGACTAGTTTCTCAGAAACGAACCGCACATCGTACCCTGTAGCTATACCCTATCTTTTCAGCTTGATCGCAAATAACTTCAAAGCAAGAAAATTCGCTCAAACAGTTCGCAAACGTTCAATGTCCTTTATTGGTGGCGCACCGAACATACGAGAATACTCGCGGCTAAATTGTGATGGACTCTCGTAACCTACTTGATAAGCAGCATTTGCCGCATCGGAGTTTTCGGCAAGCATGAGGCGACGTGCTTCCAATAGTCTTAGTTGCTTTTGATATTGAAGGGGACTCATGGATGTAACTTCTTTGAAATGATAATGGAAAGATGAAGGAGACATACTGACCCGATCGGCAAGATTCTCAACTCGCATCGGTTGAGCAAAATCAGTCTTAAGCAATTGGATAACTTCAGCGATGCGCTGCATATTGCTACCCGACGTAGCAATCTGGCGCACAGACTCGCCTTGTTCGCCCATCAAAAGCCGATAATAGATTTCGCGGATAATCATCGGAGCCAACATGGGAATATCTTGAGGCGTATCCAAAAGCTTTGTCAATCGCAGCGCGCAGTCGAGTAGTGGAGCATCAGCAGTGCTCACAAATAAGCCTCTCAACGATTTCTCTTTTTTGCTTGTATTTAGACTGGTTTGGGAAGTGATAATATCACAAAGCTGGAGTGTATCTAAATTCAGCTTAAATCCTAAATAGGGCTTTTCTGGAGTAGCCTCTGCCACAAATCCACTTATTGGCAAATCAACCGAAACCACAAGGTATTGACCCGCACCATAACGATAGGTTTCTTCCCCCAGCAAAGCTTCTTTTTTGCCCTGAAGCAGAATGGCAAAAATTGGCTCGGCAACTCCACAGAGTACTGAAGGAGACGATGTTACTCGCTGAAATTCTAGTTCTGGGATCGCAGTTTTATGAAAGCCATCTCCTTTTCCGTCAGTGAGATGGTTCACTAATGCCGCCAGTTCTTGATATTGAATTGCGATCGCTTGCGGGATCTGTACCGATCTATCTTGATTTAGTTCTTGGTTAATCTCCTGATTAATTGCGATCGCCATAATGCTTGCTTAACTAAATTTAATCATGCTCTCATAAGCATTATAGAGCATTCATCCTTATTCGTAGAATATTCAGTTGGAGGATTAGGCAATAAAGGGCGAGTTCTATGTATTTAAAATTTTGGGCATTACTCATATCGTAAGGACATCCAAACAAACCCGCAAAAGGATAGAGTTATGATCAAAGATAAAGTTGTAATTATCACTGGGGCAAGTAGCGGAATTGGTGAAGCGACTGCTAGATTGCTTGCAAAAAATGGCGCAAAAGTGATTCTAGGTGCGCGTCGGATTAACCGCCTAGAAGCGATCGCCAAAGAAATCAATGCCGAAGGTGGAATCGCTGAATATCATGCGCTTGATGTGACAGAACGAAAGCAACTAGAAGCGATCGCACAACTTGCGAAAGATAAGTTTGGTCGCGTCGATGTCATGATTAATAATGCTGGAGTGATGCCACTTTCCACTCTCGATCAACTCAAGGTGGAAGAATGGGATCGAATGATTGATGTGAACATCAAAGGCGTTTTGTACGGCATTGCGTCGGTACTACCAGTCATGAAAGCTCAAAAAAGTGGTCAGATTATTAATCTTTCTTCGATCGGCGGACATCATGTGTCTCCATCTGCTGCAGTTTATTGTGCGACTAAATTTGCGGTTGGCGCAATCTCTGAAGGCTTGAGACAAGAAGTTGGTGGCGATATTCGGGTGACGGTGATTTCCCCTGGAGTTACGGAATCTGAATTAGCCAACACCATCAGCGATGAATCTGCTAGAAAAGGAATGCAAGAATTTCGCAAACTCTGCATTCCTGCTGAAGCGATCGCACGCTCGATTCTGTTTGCTATCTCCCAACCTGATGATGTGGATGTCAGTGAAATGATCGTTAGACCAACCGCAAGTCCTTATTAAGGAGATCGCGATGTTCTATCTCAAGATTGTTCAAGATACAGGCTATGCCACTTCCAGCGATCTTATACCAATTCACGAAAGTGTGACAACACTTTTGTGAATTAAAAACCAAACCCAGTAAGGGTTTTCAAAACACAAAATGGCGTAGCCATTTTGTGTTTTGGTATTACTTTAGTCAGGAAAGAACCTAAATGAGCCTCAATACCTACCGTACCCTCGGTCGATCTGGACTAATTGTGAGTCCACTTGCCCTTGGCACTATGACCTTCGGCACTCAGCGATGGGGTTCGCCCGATGAGGTTTCTGAATCCATCTTCCACACTTACGTTGAGGCGGGTGGGAACTTCATCGATACCGCCGACGTGTATGCAAACGGTCGCAGCGAAGAACTAATTGGTGGCTATATTGCCGATCGCAATTTGCGCGATCGCCTTGTGCTGGCTACCAAGTGCGGTTTTCACGGCGGCGAACCTAGCAATCCAAATACTGGTGGTAATGGTCGTAAGAACATCCACCGTGCGCTGGAACAATCGCTGCGTCGTCTCAATACCGACTATATCGACCTCTACTGGATGCATGTCTGGGATATGGTCACACCAGTCGAAGAGGTATTGCAGTCACTTGGAGACCTAGTAAGCGCTGGCAAGATTCGCTACTTCGGTTTCTCGGACATTCCTGCTTGGTATGCCACCAAAGCCGCTACCCTAGCGGCAGTGAACCATCTTTCCCATCTGATCGCCATGCAACTGGCATATTTCCTAGTCGAGCGTAATATCGAACGCGAACATCTACCCGCCGCTCGTGAATGCGGTCTTGGTATCTGCGCTTGGAGTCCGATTGCCGCAGGTTTCCTCACGGGTAAGTATCAGCGCGAAGGCGCAGGGGCAAGCGGTGAAGGTCGGCTGATTGGCTCCAATCCTTTCGGGAATATGATGTTTACCGATCGCAACTGGCGCGTTCTCGATACTCTGAGGATGGTAGCGGTAAAGATAGATCGTCCCTTAGCGCAGGTTGCCCTCGCTTGGGTTTCGGCACAACATGGGATTACCTCTCCGATATTGGGAGTCAGCAAGCTGGAGCAGTTGCACGACAACTTGTCTTCCCTAGAAATCCGCCTCACTGGAGAACAACTTCAGACATTGAATGAAAGTAGTGCGATCGATCTAGGATTCCCCTACAGCATTTTTACTCAGGAGATAAACCGCAGTATCTTCGGCGGCACGAACGTTCAAGGCTGGTAATAACGACTTCATAAAAAAGGAGATTTGTCCTTAATTAGAATAACTGGAAATAGAGCGATTTTTCAGGCTGTGGGCGCAGCATAATCAACGCCGTCTCAAGAAACTAAACACAACACAATAAATGAGAGAGGATTATTTATGAAAGCGATAGTAACAGGTTCGTTAGGAAACATCAGCAAGCCATTGACAAAGGAGTTAGTTGAAAAAGGTCATACAGTTACTGTTATCAGCAGCAAGCTCGAAAAACAAAAAGAGATTGAATCTTTGGGTGCGATCGCTGCCATTGGAACCTTAGAAGACGTTGATTTCTTAATATCCACTTTTACGGGTGCGGATGCTGCGTATTGTATGGTTCCACCAAACAACTATTTCGATCAGAACCTTGACCTAATTGCGTACTATTGCAGACTCGGCAGTAACTATGCACAGGCAATCAAGCAATCGGGCATACAGCGAGTAGTTAACCTAAGTAGCATTGGTGCCCATTTAGATAAAGGCTCAGGAATTTTACTTGGTGTTCACAATGTAGAGAAGATTCTGAACGAACTATCACCAGACGTAGCCATTACGCATCTGCGACCCACTTCTTTCTACTACAATTTATTTGGTTATATGGAGATGATAAAAGCAGAAGGCTTTATCGCCGCTAACTATGGTGCAGACCACAAGATACCTTGGGTTTCTCCTACAGATATTGCTGATGCGATCGCTGAAGAAATTGTTACACCGTTTGTGGGTAGAAAAGTGCGATACGTTGCAAGTGAGGAGCTTACAGGTAAAGAAACTGCAAGCATTCTAGGTGTGGCAATTGGCAAGCCCAATCTGAAATGGATAATTATTCCCAACGAACAAATGCTGAGTGGTTTAGAAACCGCTGGGATGAATCCACAAATTGCAGAAGGTTTAGTTGAGATGTATGCCAGTCTTCATAGCGGTTTATTAGCAGAAGATTATTACCTTAATAAGCCAGCGGTCATGGGCAAAGTGAAACTGACAGAGTTTGCAAAAGAATTTGCTGTTGCGATCGCTGCCACACCCGATGAATCACATTAAATAAAAATGGGTCGCATCTCACATTTGTTAAAAAAAACAATCATATTCTCTTCCCATTAAATAATTAGTGGGAAGAGAGTAGGTCATGAAAAAATACATATCTGGGTTTCCCGTTTTTATCAAATCCCTTGATTCAAAAAATGTGAGACACCATCCGTGTATGATTGTTTTGTAGAGCTATGTTTTGATTGTGAGTAAGCCATGACAAATGGCAACATATAATTTGGTCATATGTCTTATAACACTCATCTAAAGAAGCTCTATGATTGTCCTATCTGGAATTGCCATCCAAGACAAGATATACGAAAGTTCTAATTCTTTGGTGTATCGCGGCATCAGAGATGATGGAAGCGCGATCATCATAAAAATGCTCAAGCAAGATTATCCCTCTCTCCAAGAACTGATTTGCTACAGGCAGGAATATGAAATTACCAGATCCCTCAATCTAGAAGGAGTCGTCAAAGCATACAGCCAACAGGACTATCAACGCACGCTCGTCATTCTTTTAGAAGACTTTGGTGGAAAATCTCTGGAGCAATGGATGCGGCAACGTTCAGACTTTTGCCCCATGCCCGTATCCACTTTTCTCCGTCTTGCCATAAAACTCACTGATATTCTGGGTGGAATTCATGCAGCACAAGTGATTCATAAGGACATTAATCCTGGAAATATTGTCCTGAATCTAGAGACTGGCGTTGTCAAAATTATCGACTTCGGGATCGCCACCCAATTTAGCCACACGAATCCGACTTTCAAAAGCCCTCATGTTTTAGAAGGGACACTTGCCTACCTATCTCCAGAACAAACAGGACGAATGAACCGATCGCTCGATTACCGCACCGATTTTTACTCTCTTGGTGTAACGTTTTACGAACTTCTCACTGGACACCTACCATTCCCCGCAACAGATATGCTGGAGCTAGTCCATTGTCATATTGCCAAGCAGCCTGTGCCGCCTCGCGAAATGAATATAGCAATTCCCAAACCCATTTCCGATCTCATTCTAAAACTGATGGCAAAAAATGCGGAGGATCGCTATCAGAGTGCTTGGGGCATCAAAGCCGATTTAGAATGCTGTGCTAATCAACTCACAAAAACAGAACAAATTGATGGCATTCAATTAGGGCTTCAAGACGTTTGTGATCGCTTTCAAATTCCCCAAAAACTCTATGGGCGAGATCGAGAAGCTGCACTGTTACTAGAGACTTTTGATCGCGTAGCGTCTCCAGAGGATAATTCAGAAGCAAGATTTAAAGTCGAAATGATGTTGGTCTCTGGCTACGCTGGGGTAGGTAAATCAGCTTTAGTGCAGGAACTCTATAAACCGATCACGGCAAAGCGTGGCTATTTTATCTCTGGGAAGTTCGATCAATTCCAGCGCAATATTCCCTACAGTGCGATCACTGATGCTCTACAAAAATTGGTGCAACAACTACTCAGTGAGCCAGACGACCGAGTGAAAATGTGGCGATCGCGCTTGCTCGCAGCATTAGGCAGCAACGGACAACTGATCGTTGATGTGATTCCCGAAGTAGAACTCATTATTGGCAAGCAAATCCCTATACCAGAAATTGGAGCTACGGAAGCTCAAAATCGCTTTAATCGAATCTTTCAGCAGTTTGTGCGGGTATTCTGCTCAGAGTCACATCCCCTTACGATCTTCTTAGATGATTTGCAGTGGATTGACTCCGCCACCCTGAAGTTAATCGAACTGATGCTGCTGGATGAGCAAACGCAATCTCTATTTTTGATTGGAGCCTATCGAGATAATGAAGTGACTCCCACGCATCCACTGAGCTTAACGCTCTCAGAACTGCGGAAACAAGGGGCAATACTTCAAGAGATTGTCCTATCACCCTTAGCACTTGAGCCATTGAGTCAGTTGATTGCCGAGACGCTGCATCAAAGTGTGGATACGGTTGCTTCCTTGGCTGACCTAGTATTGCGTAAAACTGATGGCAATCCTTTCTTTGTTGGTGAATTTTTAAGATTGCTCTACAACGAGAATCTGTTGATCTTTGACGCGGATCATTTAAGCTGGCATTGGAACATTGCTCAGATTCAAGCTCAAAGCATTACCGATAATGTTGTTGAGTTGATGCTGGGTCAGTTAAAGAAATTGCCAGAGGCGACACAAAAAATTCTCCGATTAGCCGCTTGTGTTGGGGCTGAATTTGATTTAGAGACGTTAGCAATTGTTTGCAATCAATTTCCTAAGGCAGTTTCTCTAGATTTATTGGCAGCGATCCAAGCTGGATTAATTCAACCTCTATCTGAATTAGATGAAGATTTGTTAGTTCAAGAGTATAAGTTCTTACACGATCGCGTACAGCAAGCTGCCTATGCCTTAATGGATGAGGTGCAGAAACAAGTAGTTCATCTTCAAATTGGACGCAATTTACTCAAGAAAACTTTGCCAGAGAGACTATCAAACCGATTGTTTGAAATTGTCGATCATTTCAATCATGGAATTGAGCTTGTTACCGATGAATCGGAACGAGATGAAATTGCTCGATTAAATTTAATCGCAGGTCAGAAAGCAAAAGCTGCGATCGCCTATAGCGTGGCGAAAAACTATTTAAACACAAGTATGGTATGGCTAACAGCTTCTAGCTGGAAAACGAACTATGATATGACCCTGGCGGTATACACAGAAACCACAGAAGTTGCATTTTTGTGTGGTGAGTTTGAGCAGATGGAATGTTGGGCAGGAATTGTTCTGCAACAAGCTAAAACAATTCTTGACACTATAAACATCTACGAAGTCAAAATTCAAACCGATATGGTGCAGAACCAGCCGATGAAAGCAATAAATACTGCAATTCAAGTTTTGCAGCAATTGGGAATCAGTTTTTCTGAGAAGACAAGTCAATCGGAAATTCAACTTGAACTAGATAGGATCACATCTCTCTTTAACGGTGAACCCATCGGAGACTTACTCCATTTGCCGCGAATGACTGAGCCAGACAAATTGGCAGCAATGCGAATTCTATCAAGTATAACGATCGCTGCATATCTTGCTGCTCCCGATCTGTTGCCCCTACTGGCATCTAAACAGGTCAACTTGTCCATTCAGTATGGCAATGCTTCTGTGTCCTCCTTTGCCTATGCAAATTTAGGATTTGTTTTTTGTGGAATGGTTGGAAACATCGAGATTGGTTATCAATTTGGACAGCTTGCTCTCAGGCTTTTGTCACAACTGGATACCCATTCACTTAAAGCTAGAATATTGCTGACTGTAAATGACTTCATCATCCACTGGAAAGAACATCTTAGAGAAATAGCGCAGCCATTGCTAGAAGGCTATCAAAGTGGGTTAGAAACCGGAGATTTAGAGTATGCCTCCTATTGCGCTCACACTTACTGCTTCCAAGCCTTTATTGTTGGCAGGCAACTCGTGGAGATTGAACGCGAGATGAGGACATACAGTGAAGCAATCCGGCAAATTAAACAGAAAATGTCACTAATCTGGCTTCGATTACTTCAGCAGTCTGTCTTAAATTTGATCGGATGCTCACAGAGTCCAACCAGTCTGGTTGGTGAAGCCTATAATGAGGAAAATGAACTGCCACAGCAGGAAAAACTTGAAGGCGTAATCCTGGTAATAAATTTCCTCAAACTTTTCCTATGCTATTTATTTTCTGAATATACTCAGGCAGTTGAAAGCTCAACTAGAGCAGAAAGTCAACTAGGCGCATTGAAAGGCGCACCCCTTGAGCCTTTCTACTACCTCTATGATTCTCTGGCAAGACTTGTAACCTATCCCCGAAGCAGCGATCAAACTCAGGCAGAAATCCTCACCAAAGTTGCGGTTAATCAGGAAAAAATGGAACATTGGGCAGATCACGCGCCCATGAATTTCCTGCATAAATATCATCTGGTTGAGGCAGAAAAAGCTCGAGTGTTGGGGCAGTGGCTGGAGGCAGAAAAATTTTACGAACAAGCGATTCAAGGAGCCAAGGAAAACGAATATGTCCAGGAAGAGGCGTTAGCATACGAATTAGCTGCCAAGCATTATCTAGCGCGAGGTTTGAAAAAGGTTGCCCAACTTTATATGAAGGAAGCGCACTATTGCTATGAACGATGGGGAGCAATGGCAAAGGTTAAAGATTTAGAAACTCGCTATCCTCAACTATTCCCTCAGTCATCCAACGCAGTTTCTACATCAGTTCGCACCACGACTGGAACCACCTCAAATACCTCAAATACTGCTCTTGATCTAGCAACAGTGATGAAAGCAGCTCAAGCAATTTCGAGTGAAATTGAGTTGGAGCAACTGCTCAGTTCTCTAATGCAGATTTTAATTGAAAATGCTGGTGCACAAACGGGATATCTGCTTTTGGAAAACTCAGGAGAATGGGCGATCGGAGCGGCTTGTGAACTCAATGAAAGCGGGCAGATCTGTGCAACGCAAGTACTGCGATCTATGCCAATGACAAATCGCTTACCTGAATCGATTATTCAGTATGTGATTCGGACTCATGAAACTATGATCTTAAATGATGCAACTCGTGAAGGTAATTTCATCAATGAGCCATACATTCAGCATAACCAACCGAAATCGCTGCTCTGTTTACCTCTACTAAATCAAAGTCAGCTCGTCGGCGTGTTGTATCTGGAAAATCAATTAGCAACTGGAGCATTTACACCAGAGAGATCGCAAGTTTTGCATCTATTATCGACTCAGGCGGCGATCGCGATCAAGAATGCTAAACTCTATGCCAAGCTACGGGCCAGCGAAAGCAAAATGGCTCAATTCTTGGAAGCAGTTCCAGTGGCAATTGTCGTAGTGGATGTGACGGGTCGCCTTTACTACTTCAATCAACGAGCAACTCAGCTATTAGGCAAAGGGATCGATCCTGCCATAACATCGAATCAAATTTCAGAAGTTTATCAACTTTATCTAGAGGGAACAGATCGAGAATATCCAACAGAGCAACTGCCAGGAATTCGCGCGTTGAGCGGTGAACGCACTCGGATTGATGATGTGGAAATTCACCAAAACAACGCCACAATTCCAGTTGAGGTTTGGGGAACTCCAGTCTTTGACGAACAGGGCACCGTGGCTTATGCGATCGCAGCCTTTCAAGACATCACCGAACGCAAACAAGCAGAGAAACTGCTTGCCGACTACAACCAAACCTTAGAACAACAAGTCACCGAGCGAACTTTACGGCTTTCTCAGGAGATTGAAGAGCGCCACCGAGTTGAGAACGCTCTGCGACAGAGTGAAGAGCAACGCAGGCTGACGATGGACCTTACCCATATCGGCAGTTGGAACTGGAACATCGTTGATAATACAACTGACTGGAACGACAACCACGCTAGATTGCTAGGGCTAGTCCCCGATAAGGTTGAGAGTAGCTACCAGGCGTGGCGCGATCGCGTTCACCCAGAGGATATCGATCGGATTGAGCAAGCTGTTACAGCAGCCTTGACAACTCATACCGATTTTGAAGCCGAATATCGAGTTATTTATCCAGATGGCAACGTTCGCTGGCTTGTCGGCAGAGGTCAAGGCATATATAACGCAGATGGACAGCCTGTGCAAATGTTGGGCGTGATTCTCGATATTAGCGAACAGCGAAACGCTGCACTGCGTGAACGCAAACGCGCCGAGGAAGCCTCCATTCTAGAGGAACGCAACCGCATGGCAAGAGAAATTCACGATACCCTCGCTCAATCCTTTACAGGCATTCTAGTTCAGCTCGGAGCCGCCTCGCAAGTACTAAATGACGATCTAGAAGCAACTCAGGCACATCTAGAAATAATCGATGAACTTGCCAGAATTGGACTAGCTGAAGCACGACGATCGGTGACAGCACTTCGTCCCCAGCTATTAGAGGAGGGCGATTTAGACAGTGCCTTGCATCGCCTCGTGACTCAAATGAGATCTGCTGCCGATACCGCTCTAATTTACGAAATTACAGGTACAGCCTATCCTTTGCCAGCCGAGGTTGAGAATAACTTACTCCGAATTGGACAGGAAGCATTAACCAATGCGATCAAATATGCGAATGCTAACGAGATTCGGGTGAAGTTGGTGTATGAGGCTACACAATGTAGCTTGCATATTAAAGATGATGGACAAGGCTTTGGAGTTGGTGGCATCCCAGTCACTGGCGGATTTGGATTATTAGGGATGAGTGAACGTGCTGAACACATTGGCGCTCAACTGACGATTCAAAGTCAGCCAGCTCAAGGAACAGAAATCATTGTCATTGTAAATCAAGCGTGAGCATCATCATGAGTCAATCAACGAATATTCGGGTGTTGATTGCTGACGATCATGCCATTGTCAGGCAAGGGTTGGCGACGATCATTGACCGCGATCCAGAAATGACGGTGATCGCCCAAGCAGAGAATGGGGAAAAGGCGATCGCGCTGTTTCGAGAACATCAACCTGATGTGACGTTAATGGATTTACGGATGCCACAGATTGGAGGCGTTGAAGCGATTACAGCGATTTGTGCTGAATTTAAACTTGCTCGAATTATGGTACTCACAACCTATGATGGTGATGAGGATATCTATCGCGGTTTACAAGCAGGTGCTCAAGGCTATCTGCTTAAGGATGCTAAACCTAATGAGCTTCTCAATGCGATTAGGATAATTCACAGCGGTCAAAAGTATGTTCCACCCGAAGTAGGAGCAAAATTAGTGCAAAGGATGAGCAATCCAGTTCTGAGCGAACGTGAGCTAGATGTACTGCGTTTGATGGCGCAGGGAATGAGTAATCTAGATATTGGCACTGCTTTGAATATTGGTGAAAGCACCGTCAAATCTCATGTCAATCGAATTTTAAGTAAGTTGGGAGTTAGCGATCGCACCCAAGCCGTGATTGTCGCCATTAAACGCGGAATTGTAAGTTTGTAAGCAAGTTGTACTAAAGTTTGAATTTAGAGTCCAACTTTAGTTGGAGCTAGCCCTCCAGTTTCAGATGGACTGATTGATCAATCATTTTATCGTGTCAAAGTCTCAACTCTGAGTGGACGACAAGAAGAGCATTAATTCTCTATATTGAATTCATACAAACACGAATAGCAATTTAGTTGCAAGATTTGAGTTTGCTTTACACAGAATCGCAGAAAGAGGGCTGTATGGAGATCGCTTGCGATGAGCATTCTTCCCCTCGGAGGTGTCAGTGATTTATGGTCACAGTTCTTTATTCATCCCACCTTCTAGTCAGGATCACATTAAAGGCGTACTAAAGGCAGCCGTAGTGCTGGTGATGTATGGAGACTATCAATGTTCTCAAAGTGCGGATGCTTATCGGCTGATTAAAGTCATTCAACGACAGCTTAGTGTTTCTTTAGGAGAGAGTTATTTATGCTTGATCTTCCGTCATTTTCCCCAGAGCCAGATTCATGTTCACGCTCAACATGCGGCTGAAACTGCTGAAGCAGCGGCAGCTCAAGGTCAGTTTTGGCAGATGCATGACATGCTTTTCACTCATTCACAAGAATTGGGAAACGGCTATCTAGTGGAGTATGCCAATCATCTAGGACTCGATATTTCCCAATTTTTGCAAGATCTATCGAAACAAGCGCACGTTGATCGCATCAACAAAGATATTGAAAGTGGTTTGCAAAGTGGAGTAACAAATGCCCCAGCACTTTTTATTAATGGAACTCGATATTGCGATCGCTGGAATATTAAACAGTTGATAGCAGCGATGATCACCGCAAGTAACTAAAGCTTTCAACCCAAATATAGACAGGAGTCAGTATGAGTACAATCACGACTAAAGACGGTACAGAGATCTATTACAAAGACTGGGGTGCAGGACAGCCTGTTGTTTTCAGTCATGGCTGGCCCCTAAATTCTGATAGTTGGGAAGCTCAGATGCTCTTTTTGGCAGATCACGGATTTCGCTGCATTGCTCATGATCGTCGTGGACATGGGAGATCGAGCCAGCCTTGG
>NZ_NDHW01000242.1 GCF_002251945.1 Pseudanabaena sp. SR411 | reverse complement strand
GCCGTATGCGATGAAAATCGCACGTACGGATCTAACAGAGAGGGGCTAGGGATAATACCCTACCTCGACTCAACCTCGCTCACCTTCATTGACCCAGATCGGGTAGAAACAAAAAACATTCCTCGCCAAAACTTTATTCCAAGCGACCTTGGATTGCCTAAAGCATCAGTTCTGGCGGCAAGATATGGGTGGCAATGGGGGATCGAAATTAACGCGATCGCCGCACCATTTAAGGAAAACATGGCAACACTACGCTTGAAGCATTTAGCGATCTGTATTGGCGCAGTAGACAATCCTGAAGCCAGAGTTGAAATTGCCAAAGTTTTAGAAAACGGGAAATCAGTTTTCTGGCTTGACTGCGGCAATCATTACGATTCGGGACAAGTCCTACTTGGCTCACAGGACAAAGTGACAAATATGAAAGGAGCTTTTCATATTTCCACCTTCTGTACGGCGCTACCCTCGCCCGCACTGCAACATCCAGACCTATTGGTTGAACAGGAGACGACGGAAAAAGTGCTGTCATGTGAAGAAGCGGCGATCGTCAACGCGCAGTCGATGTCCATCAACCATCGTATTGCTGACGAAGCATTGGACATGTTACTGCGCTTACTAAGCGGAACCCTTACCCGTTTTGCGACCTATGTAAATTGCAAACATGGCACAGCATGGTCGAGATTCAATACACCTGAAGAAGTTGCCGCAGTGATTGGTGAAACTGAGCAATATCTAAAAGCCACACCCAAGGAATCAAATAGTCAATCTGAGATGTTCTAAACAGAATATCTCAGGTTGACTGTTTTTAACTGCAACGCTTTACTCTGAGAGTCGTTGCGGTTCTGATTGGATGAGAACCTTGAGAAAAGGAAGGAATTTCATCTAGCCAAGGGATACCACATAGTTTGAGTACGACATCAGCACTAGCATATTGAACGAGAGCGCCCCAGTTGGAACAAGCAATCACCCGATTGCGATTAGAAAGTAACCCAATCGGAGGCTTGATAACTTCGATCGAGATAGGAAGCTGATTCTTATGAGCCGCCGCAATTATTTGACAGGTGCAGGGGAAGCAAATATCGCAAAGAAGTGGGTAGTAGAGATCGTTGCAGAGGAAATCAATAATCTCACCCAGAATATCTTCGTTGATATTAACGATCAGAGAATCCTCACCTGTGAAGATGGCTCGAGCAAGTCTAGCTGAGCGAGGAGAAGACCCAGCCGCAAACTGGACATTGCCATACTGAATTACTTCATCAATGGATTTACTAACAAATTCTTGGATGTCAGAACGATGCCGTTTAATAAACTGAGCCGTGATATTGATATCGATGGGTTGAGAAATCTGAGAATCAAGGAAAGTAGTTACAGAGCGCAGTTTTACCTGTTTGGCAGAAAAGCGATCATGATCCCACATTCCGCTCGTAATGGAAGCCTAAAAATATTTACAACGAGACAATGAGGGTTTCAGCGATTTCCTGAGAAATTAATGATAGTAATTCCTATTAGTGAATCATTATTTAAATTGTTAAAATAGTGATTCTTTTGGGATTAAAGCCCAAAATACTTGCTGTATAAGGATTTGCTTTCTAAATATTTTTTTCAGTAAAATAAGAGCGGAATGTGGGATGATGATATTGATAAAAAATACGGATGAAGTTATCGCGTAGGAAATCAAGTCGTTTCTCTTTAGGAGCGACGAAAATATCGGTTAAAGTACCCATTTCGGACCCCACTATAAAATTGCTAAATCAAAATTCCCATACCCCGTTTCTCTAAGCTTAGCTTAGTCTAGTGACTAAAATCGACCATTTTCTCAGGATAGCTCTTTCTGAAGTTATCTAGATGACAAAATAATCATCAAAATTAGTTCAGCGCCTATGAGCAGGGAACAGGGATATGGTGCGTGACTACTGAGCGGATCGCTAAAAATAAAAGTGACAGTTGCTGTTGGATCTTACGTACAGGTTTCCAAGGGGAAAGTTCAATTGGCAGAAGAGCGCTCAAATAGGCTATTACAGAGATAACTTTAGTCCACATTGCAAACTGACAGTTAGCGATCGCCCCCACTTGAGTAATTGTTATAGGGAGGGGGCGATCGCAAAAAATGGGCTGAGGCGCAATAGCAAGTTCAAGAGAAGCTGTGCGTCTTAGCATAATTTCCTGTAACTGTTGCCACGCATCAGGATCGAGCCAACAGACATTAATCATGCCCGTAGCACCATGAAGACGCTTTGAGCAAATCTTCACACCAAGCTGGTTACACAGCAGCCGAAATATCCAAATGTTTGTCGCATTGGTAGAAATGTTAAAGCCCAAATACCTTTTAATATCGAATCTAAACTGACGGCAAATGTCACCCAAGCTGGCCAAGTCAGCATCAGTATACTGAACATCAGGATTGAGTAAGTCTTTCAACCCTAGTCGATCCCTGATAAACCTGCCCAATTCGTGACAAGGCTGATCTGGCAAGAAGATACCCATGCCAAATTTTGCCTGACGCGCAAAAATATCAATATCAGATTCCACAGCAAGAGCTGATTCTGATTGGAGTAAAGCTTCCAACTTGAGAATCTCCGAACGGCGCTGACCATTTTGGTCGTATTCCACAAGTTGTGGTGTAACCTCATCCAGTCCATAAAAATCCGATAGCGCCGTTTTTTCTATGCTCAATCGATCGTCTTGAGACTGACATTCATGTTTAGCGATCGCAGTTTGTTCTGAACTACTCAGTACCTTTGCCCCAGCAACGGCTAGGTAATGCTCCTGTTTAACTTGAGCTAAAGCCGCCTTGATCGACTTACCAAAATCATCATTATTGACGGTGACGACTGTAACTTGATTGCCTTCAAACTTGAGGCGTTCGAGCAGATGATCCCGCAAAGCCCACATCGCTGAATTAGATTTTGCTTCAACATTTGCCCAGAGGTCAATGTGAGTATTCTCCACCGCAATATTATCAACCATCGGCAACAAAGAATCACCCAGCCCAGCGCGAATCAGACTAACTTCCCGATCCCAGCGATTCCTGAGAGTTGCTTTGAGATGCTTGGGAGACTCCGAGCGATCGATTTTACAGAAATTGAAACCGCGCTCAGCACACCAAACTATGCGAGGGACATTATCTCGTACTCGCGATAAAGCCTGACTAGCATCCGCATCCGTAACTGTGCCATAGAACAAACCATAGACTTTGTTAAATCGCTTGACCTCAATCGATATACCCATATTCATTGAAGGAGTGGCAATCACCACATCGTAATTGAAAACGCGCTTATTGATATTAGTCACAAAGTCAGTCTCATGCCGCCCACCACTGGTATCGGAGTTGAACAGCAAGATTTTGGCTTTGGGGCGAATTGACTTGATGCTTTCGACTAACTTAGCGATCGCCTTACTACTGGACTTGCTATCGGTAGTCACAAAGATCCGATTACCCTTTGCGACATCCGCCAATAGTTCTTGAATAATGGGCGCATCGTTACTGGCCACCATAAACTTAGCAGGATAGCCTTCAGGCTTGAAATCGTTTTTAATCAAAAACACATCAGCACCGTCACCACGCAAGGCTTGCAGGTAATTCAAACTGACATCAGAGAGATCGGCATCTGCCACGATTACCCGTTTGGCTAACTTCACCAGAATATGCAAACGGGCAAGGAGAGCAGGACGTTTACCATCCTTGTTACAAGTCGAGCCTGAAATCAAATGTCGCAGCACCTGTTCCACCTCATCGATGACGAGATCGCAACCAACAAACTGACGCGGATCGAAAGCAAGCAAGCTATCAACACAGGCTCCGACCCGCAAGGCATAATCTGAATCAGTAATAAATTGTCCATTGGCAAGATCGAGATCGCCTTTGAAATCAGCATTCATGACTTTACATAAATTGCGAACCAAACTGACCCGATGCCCTAGCAAAGCCAGCTTATCTGTCCCCGCCACGATCGCTGAGATTGCTTTAGTTTTACCAGTTCCTTTAGCCGACTGAATCGCCACAATACCAGTTTGGGGAATGTAATCAGGAATTTGATACTGGTCTAGCTGAAACACCACATTCATGTGCAAATTCTTAGAAGGCTTAAAAGTAAGTTGTTGAGCTTGTTGATGATGCCAAGCATAGGTATTGAGAGAGACGGCTGCCAAATAAACCCGCTCGAAAGCATCCACACCCCGATCGACAATAAAATCGTCAACCCCAGTTTTGTCAGTACTTTCAAGCAAAGGAAGCTGGATTACTTTGACCTGACATTGCGCTTCCGCAAAAAGTTTGCCAGTTCTGACCGTGGCAAGAAAAATATTATGTTTTGTTTTCTCCTTAGTTTCGGCATCAAAGCAAAACAGTACTTGTCGCTCTGGTATAGCAAATTTAGCTAGATAAGGCTGAAGTGACAACACCCCATGCTCATCAGTAACTCGCCCCATCGTAATACCACTCAAAGCGATCGCCACATAACCCTGAGAAAGCAAGCAGCAAGCTTTTTTCATTCCTTCACAAATAAAGATCGGAATTTCAGGATGCTGGCTGACCCAATCCCAAAAGTTGATCGAAGTAGATAAATTAGAGCAATCTAAGTCAATGGCATAGCGGTCAACCACCTTTTGCCAAATTGAATGAGTGACCAAGGCAAACCCACCAACTTGCTCACGCTTAACAGGGTTCTCATACTTTCGGGGCTTGCCTTTCTGGGAATCAATGATAGGATGACTGAGCTTAACCTGAAATACTTCAGATTTCTCTAAGAGTGGATTCCAAGTATTAATCAGAGCCGCAAACAGTTCAGGGCGTTGCTGACGACCAGATTGCCAAGCCGTCCGCCACTTAGAAGCATTCCAGTTTAGAGCCTCATGAATGGGATAGCTGATATCATCGCCATTAGTGATGGCTTCATCAGCCAAGATTTCAACGGTAGAAGCGAAAAGTTCGGGATTTATAGCACTGCCATCAACCCATTCACGTTGTACTAAATCAGAGAATGTAAGCAGGCTTTTAGGTAGTAATTGCATTTTTAAGTTTAAGTGAATAAATAGAGCTTCGGTAAAAAAAATATAATTATTGTTTCGCCAAATAAGCCATTGGATCGGTAGCAATACCCCCTTGTGGGCGGATTTCAAAGTGGAGGTGAGGACCTGTACTATTCCCTGTACTACCCACAGCAGCCACTACTTGAGACTGAGTAACGGCATCTCCTTGTTTGACAAACAGAACATCGAGATGAGCATAACGAGAAATCGAACCATCACGATGCCGAATATCGAGCATATTGCCATAGCCGCTATCATCCCACCCCGCAAATTCAACGATACCATTAGCCGCAGCCCAGACAGGAGTACCGACAGGTGCAGCAATATCAATACCTTGATGGATTTTCCCCCACCGCCAACCATAACCTGAAGAGATCGTACCTTGAGTAGGCCAGATGAATGCAGAATTAGTGTTTTTGTCAATTAAGTCATTTTTTGCGGGAAGAGTGGGTAAGATGACTTGTAGGTACTGGTTTTGATTCTCAGAGTTGGAAATTGTTGAAGCAATTAACTGTTCTTGGTTAATCACCAGACGATCAAGGGTTTCCAAATCCTTAGTCAGTCTAAACATTTCTACGGTTGTCATCCGCGCCTCTGACTCAGGCAGCATGGCTAACTCAGTAGGAATTTGGACTCCTTGAAAGTGAAATCGCGATATCCAACTCTTATCAGTCAGGGGCTGTTCCGTAAATTGACTAGAATACAAACTGGTCAGAGGCGGAACCTCATTGGTTAATTGCAACAGACGTTGACGTAAAACATCTCGTTTAAGTACAAGCTCCTGTTTGGTTTTTCCCTCCCGTCGCTTGATCAGGCTACTAACATCACCAGGGATGACTAAAGGTTGTGCAATACGCAAGTAATCAGTAGCCAGTATTCCTGAAGCATGGGAAATGGCTTGCTGCGGGACTTGATACAGGTTGGCAATCTGACTGAGTGTATCATCAGGTTGGACTTTATAAACAATCCCCTCAATAGGAGGAATGATGAGTTGTGTACCAATCGGTAAATCCGTAACCGCACTAATGCCGTTAGAAGTAGCGATCGCCGCCGCATCAACATGATAAAGCTGAGTCAATTTATAGAGAGTATCGCCAGCCTGCACTTGATGCACTTTTGCCCCAATATTTTGAGATTCCCACCAGTTGGTAAGATCGACTTTTGGGGTAGTATCCGTCCTAACAATTGCGGGGCTAACTGCCACTTGATATAAAATTATAATAGTGTTGATAGACCAGTAAACTACTGCATCTCCTCTTTTTTGAAAAGCTCGACTCACATAGCATATTGGCAAGAGGTAATTTTGGGAATACTTCGAGCCAACTCTACAGATTTTTCAGTATTGTGATTACCGTAAACCAGATTAAAAATTCAAGTCAAAATATTTAAGGATGAACAAATGAGCAAGCAAAAATTAGACAGTAAGCGTAAGCATAGCCCAGAGATAACTTCACAGGCCTCTGAATATATCAGGCTATATACGGAAGAGAATTATCCACTTAGAGAAATAGCCAACCAATTTAAGGTCGGAGTTTCGACGGTATATAACGGTATGGTTTCAGCAGGATTTACAGAATTTAGGGCGCGTAGTTCTCGCAGCAGCCATTCGAGAATGTCGATGGAGCAGCAGGCGATCGCCTTATACCAATCAGGACTAACGAGGTCAGCGATCGTCCAAAAATTAAATGTCGCTGCCAGAACCCTCAACAAAATCCTTGAAAAGCATAATATTCCCATTCGTCGGGGCATCGATCCAGTTACTTCAGCCAATCGCGCCGCACAATACAACAAAGCCTATAACGATTACAACTTAACCCTGAGAGAAACCGCAGAGATGTTTGGTATCTCGCACCCAATCGTATTGCAGGAACTAAAGCGCAATGGCTACCCGATCCGCCAAAGCGTAGACTCCAAAAACCGTTTGAAATTAAGACTAAAACATAAATTAGGCGGTATCGCAGGATTAGCAGTACCCAAACTGACCCCAAGGCAAAGAGAGCGCCGCCAGATTTTGCTGCGAATCAGACAAAGGCAAGAAGATAAACTAAAACTAAAACGGCTAGAAGGCTATGCCCGCGCCCAAGAATATTGGCAACTAGTCTGCGAGGGAGGACTAGAATTTGACCAAGTAGGCGCGATGTTTGGAGTCACAGGCAAAACCGTTGAACGGATCATTAAGCGCAATGGTATTGACATCAAAGAACTATCACGGAAAGAAAAAGCCGAAGCCTTCAAGGAAGAAGCTGTAATCGCCAAACAATATTGGGATCTGTACAACCAGCCCATGAGCCTAGAAAATGTAGGTCATCTGTTTGGCTTAAGCGATTCCACGATTAGGCTAGTGCTGATCAAGCATGGCTACGAAATTCGTAAACGCGGACGATTATTCAACACTGCGCCCACCATAAGGAAACCCAAAAATCCTAAAAAGTCCAAGGTGGTAGTAGTATCAGAAGAAAGCGTCGTTGCAACTTCAAACGCTTTAGACTTTTTAGCACCGAATACACCGAATTCGCCTAATACAAAAGTCAAAAAATCTACTTAAACGATGATTTAAAAAGTAAATATTACGAAATTTTAAACGTTTTTAGACTATAAAAGTTAGCTATAGTGTTTTTTGAGTCATGAATTGTCGCAACCGAATTAACGGCGATCCTCATAGACTCTCTGGGTTTCAGGCAATACCCATAGAGCGCATAAACCTTTAGTCACATATTTACCATTGAGAATGATTAAAGCTTCCTTGAGGTTTTGCTGATCCTGAAGGCAGGTTTTTAAAATACTCTGATTCCAGTCCACGAGATTCCTTGCAAGTTTGCCGTTGTCACTTGCCACCCACTCCAAATCCCTAGCGGATTGGGCGTTTAGACTGGGTGTAGGTAAAAACAGTTTTGCGATCGCCAAGCCCGAAACCAGACCCGCCGCTAAGCCAATCATCAACATCCCCGCACAGAAACCAATGAAGGGCAAGCTAATCGCCCGCCAATAACCTTGGGATTCCTTATGCTGTTTGTTTTTGATGATATTCGCGATCGCCTGACTAATCGCCACCTCCTGTTCCTTAACCGCAGTCTCGCGTAGAGTTGTCAGAAAGTCGCGGAACTTTTGGATACCAACATCGAAGCCTTTAGCTAAGGCATTTTGGAGTAGATTTGGCGCAGTGGCAACTGTTGCCGCAACTTGGGCATTAGACAAGAAAATCGCAATGTAAGGATCGTTCTGGGGAATGCCAGACTTAGCCACAATCTCGTAGATTTTGGCTTTGACCACAGGATCGTAGTCATGGATGGCGATATCAAGATAGGTTTTGGGCAGGGGATCGCTATTCATACTAGGCTTTCAATTCCTGTAGCTGTTTGGCTTTGGGTAGAAGTCCAGTTGACTCAAAAGCTTTATAGGCGTCACGTAAATATGTTTTGATTTGATTCCTGCCAATGATGCCAAATTCAGGGTAATTGGAAGCATCCTCGAAGGTGAGCCGCTTAGCATTAATTTCGATCCGCCTACCATCACTCAACTTGGGAAAGTCAATCACCGCAACGTTGTATTCAGCGATCGCTTTCTGGATTGCTTCGTGGGCTTTGAAGTACCCCCATTCATCACAGCGTCCCCAATTTTTGATAAATACATGGGTGATATAGCCTTGATAATGCTCTAGCGACTCGATAAATAGCTCAATGGAGTCGCTTTCACCGTCACTGACAAACCACTTGATAAAAGTCACGTCATGTTCTTTGCCCAAATCCAGTAATCCTTTAGTGTCAATCCACTTTGATACTGCTCGGTGAGCCTGAGCGGGTAAATTGACGACAACCGTTTTCTTGAGTGCATATTCAAAAATGGCATCAGCCACATCAGCCATTTTTTCATTTTCAGAGAAAACAGCAGCCTTAGATTCTTTGTAAATGTTGAGTACGGTTGGGTTACTACGATCTGTTTCAATACTGGCGCGGGGAATTGCGTTATCGATCAGGTATTGCAGCATGGTGCGTGCGACCCAGCTTTTACCCACACCACCTTTTTCACCGTCGATCAGGTTGATATTTGCCATAATGTTTTCTCCTATTACCTATTGAAGTACTTCAAGATTTTTTGTTGCGCCAAATCATCATCGTCGTCATCATCTTCCACGGGGAAAGACTTTGGGACAATGCTTTGTGGTTTGGTGGTTGCCTTGCTGCTGTTTGGCTTTACTACTGAGATTGGTTCAGAGCGATCGCTATTTTCTAAATCAGCAAGCTTTGTTAATGTAGGCGGCGTATTTGGATTGGCAATACGATCCGACACGCTCATAGCCGTTTGTGGACTTACTTTAGACATTAACGATTGAGTCTGGTGTAATGCTCGAACTGATTTTGCGGCGGCGCGTTTTTCTCTAGATTCAGCTTTTTTTTTTCTTCAGAGATTTTCTTGAGATACTGCCTGAGAGTCGGATTAGAAATAGTGAAATGAAGTTCATCTTTCAGCTTTTCACAGACGGCATCATAGGAATATCCCGAAGCAACTAAAGCTCTAATCCCTACTTCAAGGGTACGGATAATGTCTATCTTCTTCCTTAGTTTATTGCACTTTTGTGTGGAGTTAGCCCACTGATCGGATAAGGCTACCAACTTATCAGCGTCTAGCTCCACAAGTGTGGAATCTGAAATATTTTCAGTCATTGTTGTAACTATATTTTTCTTTCATGGTTTGTTTTAAATTTAGCTAGCGTATTTCTCAGATATGGCGATCGCTCAGCAAGCTTCTTAACATACTGATTTTATAAATACCTAAATCTATTAGCGCCTTTATCATAGCTATAAACAGAGAATAGTGGGTATTTTTTTGTTTTTATTTTTTTAGTTGCGAATACTAAAAGACTTTTTAAAGATACTTAATTTAAGAGTCGATAACGTAGAAGCAATAAAAAAATTATTTTTAGTATAGAGTTTTCTTACTTTTAGCAAGAAATTTTTTGTGCTGCGATAATATTTTTTTACTATTAATTTCCAAAGAAAATAACTACTGGCGTTATATTTTTTGTTCGGAGTAGATATTTTTTCTCGACAGGTTCATATAATTTTTTCGACAATTTCTCACGGATCGACAACATTGAGCGAACGATTTTGCGCCGTTTGCGGTATGTGTGTCGATTGCGGCAAGCTATGTTGCTTGTCGGACAAGAAATCGCACTAACGTTTGATTTTTGTTCGACAGCAACATTAACGCTTGCCAAAGGGGAATTCCCCCTTTGGATTCCCCCTTCAACAAAAAACAAAACTGTCAATTAAAAAAACTGAAGCGTAACTAATTGTATGCAAATTATTTTTTGCAGATCTAAAACATTTTAAAATTCAAGTCTGCGTGAAAAAATGTAGACTATATTTGTGGCAGGCGAGTATATCTCGTCGAGTTTCTTGTTTTTGAATATTTGTTCAATAACATTTGTGCAAAATAAACTTTAGGGATAGCAGTAATGACTTTATCCGTTAGATTTACGGTACGCATGACTGAAGATGAAAAAGCTTTATTGGAGGAAAAAGCAAGCAAACTGAATGTTAATTCCAGCGAATTTGTCCGATGTGCAACTTTTAACTACGATCCACCATCACCACAAATCCAAGTGGCTAGCGTTGACTGGAAGATATACCACCTGTTAGGGCAGGTTAAATTTGAGTTGAATAAAATTGGTACCAATGTTAACCAGTTAGCTCATGATGCAAATTTAAGCGTAATGATGGGGAGTCCCATGCAGTCACAACTTGAAGAACTAAATGAGTTCTCTGGTTGTCTCCATCAACTTATCGGCTTAATGTCCGAGATGAGATCTCAGATTACGGATAGTACAGGCGTAAAACCTAAGTAGGAAACAAGGATGATTGGTAAAATTATTAAGGGAAGTGGCTTTCAAGGGTGTCTGTGTTATGTGATGGGAAAAACTGGCGCAGCGGTGATCGATACAAATATGGATGGAAATGATCCATATAGTCTAGCGACTGAGTTTTCTCTGTCATGGCAACTGCGCCCTAAACTAGGGCATACAGTTTGCCACATAATCCTCAGTCTTAGTCCTGATGAGCATCTTAATGATGTTTCTTGGCAGAAAGCGATCGCTCAATATCTTAAAGAAATGGGATTTACCAACAATCAGTACATTGCGGTAAAGCATACTGACCAAGAAAATCACGAGCATATTCATTTAGTTACCAGTCGAGTGAAGATGGATGGTTCAGTGGTCTCAGATAGCTGGGATTGGATTCGTAGCCAAGATGTAATCCGAAAATTGGAAAAAGACTTTGAATTAGAGTCCATACCTTCAAGTTGGGAAAGCGATCGCCAAGAGCAAACTAAAAACCAGATTGAAAATGAGAAACAAACGGGCAAGTCTACAGTCAAGAGGCAACTTGCGGATAGGATTGACCAAATCTTGACGAACACCACAGCACTGTCAGATTTTATTGAGCAGTTAAATCGTGAGGGGATTGAAGTCAAGGTTGACCGCGATCGTAAGGGAAAACCTAAAGGTATTGCTTATAAATTCGATGGTGTAAGCATGGCTGGCTCAAGTGTAGGCAAAGCTTATTCATTGCCGCGTATTTTAAAACGGCTGGGCAATGTTTCTGAGCGGGGAATCCAACTTAGTACTTCTGACTTTGTATCTCATGTATCTCTGGCAATCAGGGAGCGAGTAAAAGCAGGAATGACCATGCCCCAGCTTATTGAGCAGCTTCGACAATTAGGAGTGGATGCTTATGTCAAATGCACTCGCAATAAGAAGGTTAAGGGTATTTCCTATAGTTTTGGAGATAACAGCATTCAAGGTAATGAATTAGGAAAAGAGTTTAGCTGGGGCGGACTTCAGAAGTATTTACAGGTAAGTTACGATCCAGTGCGGGATATGCCAATTATTCTGGAGATGCAGGGAGCTAATTCTAAGGCGACAAGTCAAGAATCTCCTCCTCAAGAATCCGAAGGACTACCAGATAGTTTATTTGCTGAGCTTGCGCTGGAACTAGAAAGACTGCGATCTCTACAATTACCCAACCCAATTCAGCCTGAGAATGTGCTTGAAAATAAGACCTCAATCACCCCAGAACATGAAGGCATAGATAAGGCTCATCTGGTCGCCGCGCTCTGCCATCAACTTCTTAATGAGCTAGGGGCTGATAGTTTTGGAGAAACTGGCAAGAATTCTTATGGTATCCAACGAAGTGGAGATGCTCTGACAATTGAGAATTTACGAGGCGATCGCCAGATTATTTTGCAGGTTAAGGGGCAGGAAATTGAATTTGTCAATTTGAGCGAATTTGATATCCAACAATTTGAGCAGGCTTGGCAGCATCGATCTCAAGCACAGCAACAAAATATTGACTCACAAGCCAAAATTGGATGAGCTACCATGAGACAGTTTTGCATCTTGCCAATGCACGTTACAAAATAGCGATCGGCGATCGCATACAATCCAGCTTTACTATCTTGTAGAGCGTCAATCAGCTTCTTGACTTCTCTTTTGGTATCAACACTTGAGATGGCTGTGTCACCATCCATTTCGCACACAAAACCATTGCTGAATACTTGAATCCAACTCATAAGTTTTCTCCTTTTAAATTCTGCTTTAGTCTTTTAGTCTGATTTCTCCCTAAGTCGCCAAGACTACTACTTGGTGGAGGCAACTCCGAAGGGAAAATCAAAAACTAACAATATAGATGAACGGCACTGAAAAAATGAGTAATTTCTTCTATGATTAGAGCATTTAGAGGGATTAAGAATAAGGGCTTTGTGCCACCTGTGAAGGGTTGGTTTCCTTGATTTGCCCTACATCAACTGTATTATTAATGTGTTTATGAGAATCAGTAAGTCTACAAAAATATATCAAGGGATATATTTCTAGATGTACAGGGTACTGATCATAAATGCGATCGCTGTATCTCTCTGTATCGCTACTTCCCTTTGACATCTCTATCTCCTTGTAAGTGATAAAGTAGATAGGGGAGCAGGAATGCCTTCGCAAGCCTTCTTGGCACGTTGTCTCAGGTTACGACTTTCTTCGGGGATGTTGAGATCGTTGCTGAGGGAAGCGAAATCATGTAGATGATCACACATGGCAGAGAGAGAATATTCTAGATCAAGATCCCACAATTTCAAGTTGTTTTCACTGACTGTTATGAATCTTTTCCCATCAGGTGAAAAAGCGACATTCTTAACTGAAGATCCTATATTGACAGAATCTTGGTGTAAAAATGTCTGTAAAATTCTGCCGTCTAGTTTCCACAGCTTAGCAGTGCCGCCTGTGCTGCCTGTAAGGATAGTCTCACCATCTGGGGAAAAAGCGACGCTTGTAACAATATCTTGAAACATTTTGAAGGTTTGGAGCAAACTGCCGTCTAGTTTCCACAACTTAGCAGTGCCATCCTTATTCTTATGACTACCTGTAAGGACAGTCTCACCATCAGGTGAAAAAGCGACACTTATAACATCATAATCGTGTGCAAATGTCTTTAACAAGTTGCCATCAATGCTCCACAATTTTGCGAATTTATCCTCTCCAGTCAAAAATGTCTTACCATCAGGCGAAAAAGCGACGCTATTAACAGCGTAATCGTGTGCAAATATCTTTAACAAGCTACCATCAATGCTCCACAATTTTGCCGCTTTCACCTCTCCAGTCAAAAATGTCTTACCATCAGGCGAAAATGTAATACTATCAACCGAATAATCGTGTGGAAACGTCTTTAACAAACTACCATCAACACTCCACAATTTTGCGAATTTATCCCCTCCAGTCAAAAATGTCTTACTATCACGCGAAAATGCAACACTTGTAACAGCATAATCGTGTGGAAATATCTTTAACAAACTACCACCAACACTCCACAATTTTGCTGCTTTTTTCTCTCCAGTCAAAAATGTCTTTCCATCAGGTGAAAATACAACAGTAGAAATTTGATAAGGAAATGTTTGTAAGCTTCTCCTACTGATATTCCACAACTTCACTGTTTCATCAATACTGCCAGTGAGAATTGTTTTACTATCAGGGGAAAAGGCAACGCTTTTGACATGAGCCTGATGACCTTTAAAAGTTTGAAGCAATCTACCGTATATATTCCATAACTTTGCTGTTCCATCTCTACTACCTGTGAGGATGGTTTCACCATTGCTTGAAAAAGCAACACGATAAACTTCATGCTGATGATTTAATGTTTGTAGCAATCTACCATTGATGTTCCATAACTTTGCTTTGTAATCAGCACTACCTGTGATTATTGTATTTCCATCGGGTGAAAAAGCGACACTTCTGACATAATCTTTGTCTATAAATGTCTGCAAAAGTATACCATCGATGTTCCACAGCTTTGCTATTTTTAATTCTCCAGTCAATAATTTCTTACCATCAGGGGAAAAGGCAACTGTATTGACAGAATTTTCATGTACAAATGTGTGCAAAACCCTACCATCGATATTCCACAAATTTGCGGTACGATCAGCACTCCCTGTCAAAAAGCTCTTGCTGTCAGGTGAAAAGGCAACGCTGTAGACTTGATCTGCATGACTGAAAGATGCTAACAATCTACCTTTAGTATTCCATAGTTTTGCCGTGTGATCGGAACTACCTGTCATTATCATTTCACCATTGGGAGAAAAGGCAACACTATTAACTAAACGCTTGTGAGGAAATGTCTGTAAAAGCTTACCGTCAAGGCTCCACAACTTGGCTGTATTATCCGCACCTCCTGTCAAAAAACTCTTGCCATCAGGGGAGAACGCTACACTATAAACAGATTCTTTGTAACCTTGAAATATATTTTTTTGTCTAGGAATATCTGTAGCACGAAAAACAGTTGAGACTAGCTCTAGTCGCGTATCTCCCTGCAGATCCTCTAAAGATTTTGTCCATTCTTTAGCTTTAGCAACCATTGCCACCTGTTCTTCTAGGTCAAATAATTCAGCATCCATTAATCCCTTCCAGTAGAAACTATCAGCTCTGGCTTCTGCATTTATTCTTCTAACTTCCGAAATTTTCGACTGCTTAGTAGCTTCCTGAGCATTTATTGTGGCGATGCCCTGTTGTTTTTTAGCCTCATCTCTTTGCTTACTCCCTTCCCGCTATAAGATCAGTGAATTAATGAAAAGATAAAATCCAGTGTTTTTCGTAATTGTATTTTTGAGAGAAATTGACTGGATTCAAAAAACTGCTCTAGCTGATTAGTGATATCTCCTAATGTTTTGCCAATAGGTA
>NZ_NDHW01000024.1 GCF_002251945.1 Pseudanabaena sp. SR411 | reverse complement strand
TACTCTTGTTGATGTCGATTGAACTGCTTCTGCCAATCTTTGAGATCTAACGGCTTGTTCAGAAGCGCTTCGTTTTGGTTCATTTTTTTACTGTCTTTTTATTTCATATTTTACCATGCCTTACAGCGGGAAGGGAGTAAATGGCTACGGATCATCGTAAAAGCATTACTGGCGATCGTAACGTGAGGATCGTTTGCGCCAGCCAATGCGTAAACATATCCATCGATATACTCGTGTTTAATTTCACTTTTTTCTTCCATTTCGAGATATTCGTCTGGAGTTATGTAATTAAGTTTTGGAGTTGCAATCATAATTTACCTCATGAAATGGGAGGGAGGATCGTAGTTAAGGCGATCGCAAAATCAGGAAATGCTAAAGCAGAAGCTTGGCTTGGCTCAGTAAGAATAAGATGCTCGGTGTAGCCTGTAGGTGTTGGTTTACGAAAGATATGCAGTTGACGTTTTTGGGGAGCCAGAACCCAGTAGTCAGCGATACCAGCCTTGGCATAGAGTTTATCTTTGATTTCACAATCCTGTTTTAGTGTGGAGTCGGCAACTTCTACGACGAGATAAATTTGCTCAGGACTTGGGTGTTGTTCCACATAATCTAAAACTGTCCCTTGGACGATCGCTAAATCTGGTTCTGGTTCTGAGAAATCATCTAAATGAATAGGGTCTTGGGTGCGAACTAATGCTGAAGTGCCGAGGCGATCTCGTAAAACATTGGCAAGTAAATGTAATGATGTGACGTGGGGCGTTCCTTTGGCTGTCATTATCGTGATTTGCCCAGCAATTAGTTCAGTTCGTTCGCCAATGAGAAGTCCTAACTCGCTGATGCGATGGTAGTCCTGTACTGTCCAACGCTTGAGATTTTTTGGTTCTAAGGTGATGACTGCTTGGGGGATACTTGCTATAGTCATGATCGTAGACAGACAGTAGTATTTGACACCTCCTATTCTATACCTTTAGTTAGGGGCGATCGCTATAAAGCTCTTGCAACACTTTCTCTACTTCAGCCACGAAAGCCTTTGCTTGTTCTAAGATCTTTTCTGCTTCTGCTAATGTGCCAGTAAAGTCTGCATCATAATCACTCAACTGTTGTAGCTCATAAGCATCGCTTAATATTTTTGCCCATTCGGGAGAAAATTGTCCTGTCTTCACAAAATGCTGACCGAATAAACGAATTGTACCTTTATGAGTGGAAGCGTCTAGGTTTTGCGATAGCAATAAAGCTTGAGTTGCGTAGTATATAGAATAATAGGAACGCGAGAGGCAAGTACGATAACGTCCTCGCTCTAGTAAGAGTGCTGCTATTTCTAGTTCTTCTAGTGATAAAGAAAGTAATTTTTTGTATTCGTTCATAATTCAATTCCTTCTTTTCTAATATTTCTTAAAAAACCAGCATTTCTTTTGCTGTAGTCTTCTTCGGTGACAGGGATAATAGAGACGATTTCATTACGTTCTAGTAATATTTTGACACGCAGGTTGGACATATAGGATATTTCTTGTACTTGAGATACAGGGCTTTTGAGTACGGCTAGTAAGTCAATATCTGAGTCGAGATTGGCTTCTCATCTGGCATGGGAACCAAATAGAATTAATTTAACAAGGCGATCGCCATATATAGCAATCCTAAATGAGTTGTGGAAAAATAGAGAAGAAGAAATCAAAGAAAAGACTTGGAAGAATTAACTGAATTTATAGAGAGTAACCCCAAGAGCAAGGAACTCAAAAGAGCCATTGCAGTACAGATGGTGCAACAAAATATGACCTATGAGAGCATAGCCAAAATGTTATGTGTATCCACGAGCTTTGTAGGCAAGTGGAAACAGGTATTTGAAAAAGAAGGAATTGCGGGTCTAAAGCTCAAGTATCAGGGGTCTCAAGGATATTTAGACTCAGCCCAAAAGCAAGAAATAATTGAGTGGTTGCAACAACAACAATACTGGGATCTGCAAGAATTAATGACTGMAATTGAGGATCGCTATCAAGTGGTATTTGCGTCGAAACAAAGTTACTATGAGATTTTTAAAGCAGCAGATATTAGCTGGAAGAAGACCCAAAAATATAATCCTAAAAAAGACCCAATCCTAGTTCAAAAAAAAAAGACGAAATTACGGCATGGTTAGCAACCAACCAGGAAAAGATAAGTTCGGKCGAATTAGTTGTCTTGTTTGCAGATGAATGTCATTTATTATGGGGAGATGTTTGTGGATATGTATGGGGTAAGACTAACGAACGTATAGAAGTACCCATAACCAATGAACGTGAGCGTCAAACTTATTATGGAGCGCTCAATCTTCAGACCCAAGTATGTATGATTCAACCCTATGACAAAGGGAACTCTGATTCTACGGTTGCATTTATGCAATATCTAGTCAACATGTATCCTAACAGTCAAATTGTTTTGTTATGGGATGGGGCAAGCTATCATCGTTCTCAAGAAGTTAAAGACTATTTAGCGACGATCAATGACGGTAAAAGCGAATCAGATTGGAAAATTACCTGTATACGTTTTGCTCC
>NZ_NDHW01000241.1 GCF_002251945.1 Pseudanabaena sp. SR411 | reverse complement strand
GCTTCAGCATCGGGCAGATTACCATTAATCAAATGGGCAAATCCTCGTCGTTGGATGCGATGCCGCCAAGACAATAATGTCCCATAGTCGACTCCTAGTTCCTCGGCTATGTGTTGGGTCGTTTGTCCTTGTAAGAATCCACGCAATATCAGCACGATCTGACCACAGGTGTAATGGCTTCCTGATAAGTCTGTCCCTGTAAAAATATGGAACACTTTCCCACATTCCCGACACTTGTATTTGACGATTGGTGCACGTTGGCGATCGTGTGGCGCTTGTCCTGCTGGTATTGCGTGTCCACTTGGACAATGCAAACCCTGCGGATGCAGGATCTTTAATAACCATTCATAGCACGCTTGTTCATCTAACAATTCGGTCAGGGGAAATTTGATCATCGCTTCTCTGTCGATTCATGAAAATGACTTCCTCCTATTTTGCCATTTCACCTACTTCCCCAGATGAGCGAACTTGGTTGCAGGAGACCTATAGCCGAGTTGATATTCTGGTGAATAATGCAGGGGTAAATCCCACCATGCAACCTCAAGAAGCTAGTCTACTTACAGTAGATATGGATACCATGTTAACAACTTTCAACACCAACGTGCTAGCGGTTGCGAGGATTACACAAGCTGTAATTCCACTGATGCAAGTCAATAATTACGGTCGCATTGTCAACGTATCAACTGAGATGGCTTCTCTCAGTTCTATGAGTAGTGATTACTATCCCTTAGCTCCTTCCTATCGTTTATCCAAAGTTGGCTTAAATGGTTTGACCGCCATTTTTGCAAAGGAACTGCAAGGAAGCAATATTTTAATCAATGCTTATTCTCCAGGTTGGATGAAGACTGACATGGGTGGATCGGATGCTCCGTTTACTGCTGATGAAGGTGCAGAAACAGCCGTATATTTGGCAACTTTGCCAGATAGTGGTTCTCAAGGTGGTTTCTTTGCAGAGATGAGAAAGTTTGGTGGCGCGATCGCTTTGCCTTGGTAATCTGGCGTTGCTGATTTACGCATGAATCAATAATTTCTCAAACTTTAGAAACTAGATTTAGAACTTTCACTAATTTGCCTATTTCACAACCAAATTAGCTATGCCGAATTTTCTATCAAATTAAAAGTTTATTAGATTATGATTAGCAAAATATCTTTAAATATAGCAAAATTAAGGAGCACGGAACATGACTTCAATGACTGGTAAAGTTGCAATTGTTACAGGTGCAAGCTCTGGAATTGGTCGTGCAACCGCGATCGCTTTTGGTAAAACTGGTGCAAAGGTAGTCGTTGTTGCCCGTCGTGAAGATAAAGGGAAAGAAACCGTGCGACTTGTTGAAGAAACAGGCAGCGAAGCCGTGTTTATTCAAGCTGATGTAACCAAGGCAGCAGATGTTGAGGCGATGGTCAAAAAGACTCTCGAAATCTACGGTCGCCTTGACTATGCGTTCAATAATGCGGGATCTGGAACGTCTGGCAAGATCGCTGATTTGTCGGAGCCAGATTGGGATCTTGAGATAAATGCAAATCTCAAGTCAGTTTGGTTATCGATGAAGTATGAGATTCCAGCTATGCAGCAATCAGGTGGAGGAGCGATCGTAAACACTTCCTCTCAAGGAGCATTGTTAGGTGTTGCAACCTATGGAGCTTACGGAGCCGCCAAAGCAGGGGTAATTGCTCTCTCTCGTGCGGCTGCGGCTGAGTATTCTTCTGATCGAATTCGGATTAACATCGTTAGTCCAGGGGCGGTGAAAACTGATTTATGGGCAGGTGCGCCGCCTGAGATGTTGGATCAAGTTGCAGCAGGGATTCCGTTACAGCGAATCGGAACGCCAGAGGATATCGCTGAGGCAGTCGTTTATCTGTGTTCGGATGGAGCAGCATTTATAACGGGACACAATTTGATTGTTGATGGCGGATTTACAGCCGTTCAGAAATAGTCAGCTAGTCAGCCCCGTGCAGCGAACAGGGAAAGTTGCACGAGGCTATATGCCCGTTAAAGTTGTCTGTTTCTATTCCAGATTAGTGACGAGTTCGGAGAAGCTATTGGCGATCGCAAAGAAAAACATTAGTAAAGCGATCAATTAGAACTTCCAGTACTAGTGATCGCCCACAGCAAACCCTTTAGTAGATAGATAATTGAGGCGATCGCCTAAAAATCAAGACTCACAGTAATAGCGATCGCATTCTCAATAACCCAAATTTATCTATCTAAACTTGAACTAACTGCTGATTGTTTGATGAACGAGGTTGAATCGTTTTTTGAATTTCTTCTCCCGCCAACTCCTCGGCTAGTCGTAACTCATAAGCTTTTTGCAAATTAAGCCATAGTTCTGCACCAGTGCCAAACCATCGACCTAGACGTAATGCTGTGTCAGCCGTGATGCCTCTTTGCCCTTTGAGAATTTGCGTAACCCACATTCCGCTCTTATTTTACTGAAAAAAATATTTAGAAAGCAAATCCTTATACAGCAAGTATTTTGGGCTTTAATCCCAAAAGAATCACTATTTTAACAATTTAAATAATGATTCACTAATAGGAATTACTATCATTAATTTCTCAGGAAATCGCTGAAACCCTCATTGTCTCGTTGTAAATATTTTTAGGCTTCCATTACGAGCGGAATGTGGGGCGTAATCCGATTTGTGGGTATATGGAGCGATCGCGCAAGTTCTGATGCACTAATTCCAAGTTTTTCTAGTTCATCAGCTAAGATTTCGCCAGCGTGAATTGCGGGTCTTGCCATAGTTGTTTTCTCCTTTAGTGATAATCGATAATTTCGATATTGAATGGGCGATTTTCTGTTTCTGTCCACTCAAAACAAATACGCCATTTGTCATTTATGCGGATGCTGTACTGCCCTTTTCGATCGCCGCCTAATGCCTCAAAACGGTTACTTGACAATGCCATTAAGGATTCTTTATTAGGTGCGGCTTCTAGAATTTCTAGACGTTTGTATGCTTGCCTTTCAAAGCTTTGAAATTCTTTAACGCGATCGCCAGCAGCAAATTTGGCTGTGCGTTTGTCTTTATATTTTTGAGGCATAGGCAAGCGTTATGTGTTACGTCAAGCATAACATTTATATTACTATTTCTCACAAAATCAGCCAGCGATCACAATATCGGCGATCGCCTAGAAATAATGGCTCACGGTAATAGCGATCGCCTACAGCAAACCCTTTGGGAGATAGATAATTCAGGCGATCAGGTTTGACTTAGAGATGATTTGGGTCTTGATCAACGAAATTAAACCGTGAATAGGTTATCAGAGCTATTTTGGCAATCGTTTTTTAGCGCAGAGGGTCTGATACTAGAGTTTATGGTTGATTTTTGCAAATAAGAGTAAAAGATCTAAGCTCAATACTATTTTTGGGGTACAAATAAGATAGCTTCATCTCTAACCACAGTATTTTCATAATTTCTTTATTTGCAATATGGCAAAAATGTTTCCCAAAACTGGTCCTCAGGATACTGGCAGTACAAGGGCTGAACCTGATCTTTATTGGAGGCTTTCAAAATATCTATCCGATGAATTTACTGTAATTCATAGTTTGCCTTGGTTAGCTTCTGTATCTAAGGAAATCGATGGTCGTTCTGTACCAACAGGTGAAATCGACTTCTTAATCTTGCATAGAGAGTTGGGTATTCTTGCCGTTGAAGTCAAGGGGGGGATTTTCACTCATGATAGAACTGAATTTGTCTATAAGCGAACGGGGCAGAAGATCGATCCAATTCGTCAAGTTAGGCGAGGAACTCATGCGCTTGCTCAATGGCTACATGAAAGCGGGGCTGGTAGTTGGCGAATTGGTTATTGTATCCTTTTCCCACATTCTGAGATGCGTGAAGCTATTCCTATTGCATTGATTGATCGCACAGTAAATCCACCTCAACCTATTGTTTTTGATATAAATGCTCTCAATGATATTGGGAAAAGCATCCAAGATGTGATGATTTACTGGAAAAAAGCACTTGGCTCATGGTCGATTAAAGAACAGCAGCTTCAGAAGCTAGTTGATGTTATTCTCCCATCGTCTGACTACACCCCATGCTGGGAGACAAGAATTAAAAATGATATAGTTACATGGTTACAACTAACGCCTGAGCAAGTAGTTTGTTTAAAGAAAATTGAGAAGGAAGCTCGTTTGGTCGTCACAGGTTCTGCTGGAACTGGCAAAACACTCTTGTTAATAGAACACGCTCGTAGATTATCAGCATTAGGTCAAAAGGTTCTTGTTCTAACTTACAATACTTTGCTTGCAAACCGCTTACGGGAAGAATTATCTGATTTATTAATAGAGGTTTACACGTTTCACCAGCAGTGTCGCCGAGCTGCTAAAGTTATTGGGAATCCAGTTCCTAATATTAGTGACTCATCTGTTCAAGAAAACTTTAAAGATTGGTATTCAATAGATGCTCCTAATGCGCTCCAACAAGCTCTAAATGAAAAGAAACTAGAAAACTATGATGCACTAATTATTGATGAAGGTCAGGTTCTACACATTAATTGGTTGAAGACCCTATACGAATGGTTTAGTGAAAAACGAATAATAGTTTTTTGCGATTCAACACAAGTATTTAGCTTTGAGCATTCAACTTCTCCTGAAGAAATATCAGCAACTATTAATGCAAAATCTCCATATACGCTTACTGTTAACTTACGTTCTCCACGCACTGTATTTGAGAGAATATTGGAAGTCAAATCAACTGAATACCAACAATTTTGTCCTCGACTTTTTGAGCCAGATACTCTTAGTGAAATCGCTGTTCAAGACATGAGGAGTTCGCTTAATAAAATTATTAATCAGCTAATTGAAGAAGAAAAAATTTCAATAGAATCAATAGTTATTATAGATGCAACAAATGGATCACAAAAAGAGGGAAATTATTTAGGGATTCAGATTATTAGTGCTGCAAAATTCCGAGGATTAGAGGCTCCTGTTGTCGTCGTTTGGGCTGGGCTTGGAAGTGATGAAACATCTCTTTTATGTGCTTACACACGTGCAACTAGCCGCTGTATTGTGATTTACGATGCTCTAGCAGTTATTAAAGGTAAATATAAAGCTTTTGGACAAATTATTTTAGAGTTAGATAAAAAAGGTGATATTAAGAAAGAATCAAGCTTAGTACTAACTTCATCAATTTTTAGCAAACAGGGATTTAATTTAATTGATATAGATGATAAAACTATCAGTTTATATTGGTGTTCTGATTGGAATGGTTGGATAATTTATCCTACAAAAAACAAGCAAGTGGCACAATTAATGTGGATTTATCATTTGACTGTTACTACAGATTATCCAGTTTATACTTGGAGAGAAATGGATAGCGGAAAACTTCAATATTTTAAACCCGTTAATAGCTTGAAAGATGACTTGGGCAAAGATCTTTGTAATCTTTCTTATTGTAAATCTTGCAATATTGTAACCCCATTTTTGTTAAAATTTGACGCTTTTGCATCAAAACTGTATAGGGAAAATGATGAATGTGCAGTGTGTTCATCTGTGAGAACTGAAATTGAATTAAATAAAATTGATATTCAAATTCAGTTTGCTCAAATCTTGTCGCAAGGTAATCAAGCTTCAAACTCGGATAAAAAAAGATTGAGTATATTTTTGATGGCACTTGGTAGATGGAATACGATTGGTGAAACCCAAAAACAGGAACTTGAAGATTATTTTCGAGTACGTTCTGGAACTATTGGTTACAATGTTGCTCATTTACTAATATTGTCGGATCTACTTAAGATAGAAGAAATGCAACATGAATTTGGAATCGACGAAGCAGCTACAAAATACCGTGATAAGTGGTGTCCTGATCTTGTAGCAAGAATTGATCAGAAATCTTGGCGTGGTATGGTTGCTCATGGTTTCAATACATGGTTGCAACAAAAGGTAATTGAAAAGGTAGATAAAGGAATTTATAAAAAGACTGCAAACTTTCAAGAGATAATTCATCAAATAATTTTATTGATTCGGAGTTTTGAGGGCAGATCAGAAAATTTTAAGGATTTAAAGCGATCTCCTCAAATTCACAACTTATAGTAATAGCTTCTATCACTACTGATACTCTCCACATTGCAAGATTAACTTCGCGACTAGTCCTGTCCATCCCGTTTGATGGCTAGCCCCAATCCCAGCACCATTATCTCCATGAAAATACTCATGAAAAAGAATCAAATCATGCCAATGGGGATCGTTCTGAAACCTTTTGATGTTGCCATACACAGGGCGATCGCCTGAAGCCTCTTCCAAGAAAATTCCTGTTAAACGTTTTGATAGCTCAGTTGCTATCTGCCAAAGATTCATTTCCTGCCCCGAACCAGTGGGAAACTCCACTTTAAAATCATCACCTAAGTAATAGTGAAACTTTTGAAGGGATTCAATAATTAGATAATTAATTGGGAACCAAATCGGTCCTCGCCAGTTGGAGTTACCGCCAAATAGACTGATATTGGATTCCGCAGGTTGATAATCTACAGAGTACTCATGCCCATTTACTTTCAAGATATAGGGATGATCTTTGTGATATCTGGAAATAGAACGGATGCCATAGGGACTTAAAAACTCACTTTCATCGAGCATCTTCGCTAAGATTTTTCTGAGCTTGTCTTTATAGGCGATCGCCAATAATCTCCTTGCACCCATACCCTTAGTTTCCATACAGGCGACATTTTCTTTAAGATTAGGGCGATTGTGAATAAACCAATCCATGCGCCGCTTAAAGTTGGGCAATTTTTCTAGGATGTCTGGCTCTAAAGTGGCGATCGCAAACAGGGGAATTAATCCGACTACGGAACGGACTTTGAGCGAGAAATGACGACCATCGGGCAGATTGAGCGCATCGTAGTAAAAACCATCTTCCTCGTTCCAGAGTTCCACATTAGCGCTACCAATCCCATTCATGGCATCGGCAATGTACAGGAAATGCTCGAAGAACTTACTCGCAATATCTTCGTAGGTAGGGTTAGTTTTGGCGAGTTCGAGGGCGATCGCTAACATATTCAAGCAATACATCCCCATCCAGCTAGTGCCATCCGCTTGATTGATAAAGCCGCCTGTGGGCAACTCTTTGCTGCGATCAAATACGCCAATATTATCCAGTCCTAAAAAACCACCTTGAAAGACATTCTTCCCTTCTGCATCTTTACGATTTACCCACCAAGTAAAATTGAGGAGTAGCTTCTGAAATACGCGCTCTAGAAATTGCTGGTCGCCATAGCCGTACATCTTCCGTTCAATTTGATAAACTCGCAGGGTTGCCCAAGCATGAACGGGCGGATTGACATCACTAAACGACCATTCATAGGCAGGAAGTTGACCGTTAGGATGCATAAACCATTCTCGCGTCAGCCGATCTAGCTGGAGCTTAGCAAAGGCAGGATCGATAACCGCAAGGGGAATGGCATGAAAAGCTAAATCCCAAGCCGCAAACCAAGGATATTCCCACTTGTCGGGCATGGAGATAATCTCATCACTAAACAGATGCTTCCATTCGTGATTGCGAATATTAGGTCTTGGAGAAGGATATTTAGGATCGCCATCTACCCATTCTTCGACAATGTAATAGTAAAACTGCTTGCTCCATAACATTCCAGCAAAGGCTTGTCTTTGGACATTTCGCTCGTCTTCAGAAATCTCAAAAGGAGTGATGCGCTTGTAAAATTCATCTGCTTCCTGCTGCCGCTTTTGGAAGATCTGCTCGAAATCATTACAAAATGGCTGGGGTTGCTGAGGGTCCGTTAAACGCAGATGAATGACTTTAGTTTCGTAAGCATCTATTTCTAGATCGTAATGCACCGCCGCTTTTGTGCCCACTTGTTCAGTATTAATCGCATCATGGCGATCGCTAACTAAATAATTATTAATCCCATCTTTAACGTAGGGAGAAGCATTTTTGACTTTAAATAATCGCTCGTAATTGGTTTCATTTTCTGTAAATAGAATTGATGGAATATTTTGCTCGGAAGCATTACAGTAAAGCCAATAATTGTCTAAGGTAGAATGTTGCGCCTCAACGATCCGCACATTTCCATCAGCATTGATTTCTTTAAGCTGAGGTTTATCACTACCTTCACCCCAAGCCCAAGTATTCCGAAACCACAGGCTCGGTAATAGGTGCAAACGTTGAGATTGACTTCCTCGATTGGTAACTTTAATTTGAATTAAAATATCTGTCGGTGATGCCTTCGCATATTCGACCGATATATCAAAATAGCGATCGCCATCAAATATCCCCGTATCCATCAGCTCGTATTCGGGTTGATAGCGATCGCGATTGCGATTTTCTTGGATTAGCTTGGCATAGGGAAAGGCTTGATGTGGATATTTATAAAGAGCCTTCATGTAGGAATGGGTAGGCGTGTTATCGAGATAAAAATAGTATTCCTTAACATCCTCGCCATGATTACCCTCTTGACCAGTCAAGCCAAACAGCCGCTCTTTGATAATGGCATCTTCCCCATTCCAGAGCGCGATCGCAAAGCATAACCTCTGATGATTATCCGATATGCCTAAAATGCCATCTTCACCCCAGCGATAGGCACGCGATCGCGCATGATCGTGGGGAAAGTAATTCCAAGCTTCACCATCTTTGCTGTAGTCTTCACGCACCGTTCCCCATTGGCGATCGCTCAAATACGATCCCCACTTCCGCCAATGGGCTTGGCGATCGCGATCGGCTGCTAGTCTTAACTCTTCTTCGGTCATGATTTTTAGCTTCTTAATAATTTAAATAGGCGGCGTTTCGCGCCGCCTATACTTACTGTTCGTGATAATTCCAGAGAAGTCCGCCATCTACAACAAAGGTAGAACCCGTCACATAATCAGCATCAGATGAAGCTAAAAATGCAACCATACCTGCCACATCTTCAGACTTGCCCAGCCTTCCCATAGGTATATTTTGTAATAAGGATCCCAATTTTTCAGGATCGTTCAAGAGCTTAGTATTGATCGGCGTTTCGATCGCTCCAGGGGCAACGTTATTAATCGTAATGCCATAGGGGGCAAGCTCTACGCCAAGGTTTCGAGTCATCATTCTCAAACCGCCTTTACTAGCGCAATAGGATGTAAAGTGCGGAAATGGTAGCTCCTCATGGACGGAACTAATATTAATCACTTTCCCACCGCGCTTGGTTGCCATCAGATACTTGACAAAAGCTTGAGTGGCAAAGAAAACACCCTTGAGATTGACATTCAAGACCGCATCATAATCTGCTTCCGTTGCCTCCCAAAAGTCCGCATGTCTCTCAATGCCAGCATTGTTAACTAAAATATCCAATTGTCCAAAATAGTCGATGCTTTCGGCAATCATGCGCTGCACTTCAGGAACAGTGCCAGTATCAGCCTTAATCGTAATACCATCAATAGGATGACATGTGCCACCTGCTTCTTTTACCTTAGCGAGGGTTTCTTCCGCACCTTCAGGATGGGAACGATAATTAATCACAACATTTGCGCCTTCCTTGGCTAATCGAATCGCGATCGCCTGTCCAATTCCCTGACTACTACCTGTAACTAACGCAACTTTACCTTTTAATCTCATTGTTTTTCTCCTAAATAATTAAAAATTAGCTACAAAATACTTTTCAAATGATCCGCCACACGAATGGCGTTAGCGATAATCGTGAGCGTAGGATTAACTGCCGCACTAGAAGGAAAAAAGCTAGCATCCACAACATAGAGGTTCTCGACATCATGGGTGCGACAGTTGCGATCTAGTACCGAAGTTTGAGGATCGTCGCCAAAGCGACAGGTTCCACATTGATGTCCGACCGCTTGCAAAGGAATATTATTGCGGGGATAAATTCCGAAAGGAATGATCTGCTCGTCGCGATCGATATTTTTGAGAACTTCTGTCCATCGCTTAGTTAGGCGATCGCTTGCTTCCTGATTATTGGGTACATAGTCGAGATATAACTTTTCACCAACGACCCGCACGCGATTATTAGGATCGGGTAAATCCTCCGTTTGCAACCACCAGCCCGTAGTATGCTCGGCAATTAGCTCCAATTCAAAATTAGGAACTAACTTCACTAAGGGAGCCAATAGCGGCGGTGCTTCCGCAGGGATCATGTCCTTAAGCACGTTACCCGTATTCTGAACTAACCCCATCGGATAGGGAAACTCAGCATCACCCCAATAAAAATCACTCACAGCGATCGTCTTCTGATACTTAGCAGGATTTGGCTTCAGCCCGATCGCCACCATTGCTACACAGAGATGCTTCATAAAATTGCGCCCAACTTGGTCAGAGCTATTTGCCAAGCCCTGCGGATGCTTGTCATTAGCTGATCGCAACAGCAAAGCCGCCGAATTAACTGCACCACAGGCGACAACAACAATATTTCCTGAGAAAGTCTGCGCTTCACCAGCAATCTCAACTTCGACAGCTTTAACTTGTTTCCCAGGCTCGTTAGTCAGTAGCTTGAGAACATTGGCATTAGTCAACAAAGTTACATTGCTCAATGGGCGAATTGGGTTAATTCCATATATCTCTGAGTCTCCTTTCGCCTGTACCAAACAGGGAAAGCCATCGCAGGTATTACAGCGAATACAAGTACTTAAAGAGCGATCGACTTCATTTAATTTTAGTCCTAAAGGCAAATTAAAGGGATGTAATCCCTGCTTCTGCATCCCATCACTAATTTCCTGCATTCGTGGCTCATGGCTAACCGCAGGATAAGGAAAATCGGCGCTTCTAATAGGCTCCGTAGGATCTTGTCCAGACTGACCATGAACGGTATAAAGCTCTTCGGCTTTAGTATAGTAAGGCTCAAATTCATCGTATTTGACTACCCATGCTGGCGAGATGCCATCTTTGTGACTAACTTCTTCAAAGTCGCGATCGCGCATCCTCAGGAGCGCCGCACCATAAACCTTAGTATTGCCGCCAACCCAGTAACCAGTGGAAGGACGAAAAGCTTTATCATCTTTGTCAAACCAAAGTTCTTCTGTATGGTATCGCTCCTTTAGATAGACATCCGCAGCACTCCAATTTTCCTTTTCTCTAGGAAGAAATCCACCCCGCTCTAAAATTAGAATCTTTTTACCCGTAGAAGCTAGCTCATACGCCAGAGTTCCACCGCCTGCTCCAGTGCCAATAATAATAACGTCGTAATTTTCGGTAGACATAGTTTTTTCCTTAGCTAAAGTTCTATCAGTTACTATCTTCTGTACGGCTATTTTTTGAATAATACTGTGCGTAAACGATTTTGGTAATCGCAGTGAATGCAGCGATAATGATTGTGATGCTGCAACTTTGCACAAGACACCTTGCGGATACTGAGGAATCTTATATAGACCTCTGCACCTAAAAACATTCCTAGAATTGGCGCAGTGATATAAATCCAAATATCTGTCCAAATTCCTGATGGTATTGCTGAAGCAAGACTTCGTGCTGGGTTCATCCCAAACCCTGAAATTGGCGACTCGAAAATGACGTAGAGCATAACTAGAAACCCTGCAAACAGCCCTGTATAGGGGGCTAACTTGCGCTTATTACTAGTTACTAAAACTACTAACATCATTAGAAAGGCGATCGCCATTTCTGCAAAAAAGGCAATCATTGTCTCTGTACTGGGAACAGTGACGATATAGGCGATCGGTGGGTAAGTAAAAAGTCTTCCTAGCAAGAGCGCAACCATTAGAACACCGATTAATCCTCCAATAATTTGAAAGATGATGTAGAACAGAGCATCAAAGGGATTAACCTTTCCAAGTCTGGCAAAAGTAAGCGTGACCGCAGGATTCAGATGTGCGCCCGATTGCTTACCCCAAGGAGAATAAATAATCGCGATCGCAGTTAAACCCATGGCAATTCCAACTAGCAATCTCTGTAAAAAAGGATCAGGGATAAATTTACTCATAAAAGAATCTGGGTGAGTAATCAGCGTACTGAAAAGTCCAGCCGAAACCATAAAGCTTCCTAATCCCCATGCTTCAATTAGATATTCAGGCAAATGGCTACTAAATAGTTTGTAGTTCATTTTTCTAATCTCTTAGCTAGTAAAACATGCAGGTTTTTCCAAGACAATGCAGCAGCAAATCTTTTTCCCTGTTTTAGTTTTTTTAGGGATTGCACTTTTTTCTGGGCATCATGGATATGAGATATACGAGAGGAGCTAAAGTTGATTCCTTTTACCCATTTACTCAAGTTCCGATTCTTCAACTAGAATGTTTCCCACATACTTACAAGGCTGTATAGAATTTACTTAAAGTATGTACACAATTTTATGGTAAACACGCTTCAATTCTTTTAACCAAATCACTAATATCAACCTGAACTTAAGTATGGGGTTTTCCTGTTTCTTTAGATAGGTAGAGATTAATACATGATCATTAAACTATTATGATTGAACTTTAACATTTCCTGAGAGAAGCATTAATCTTTATTTAGTTGTTAAACTGATAGCAAAAGTAATTAATAGAGATAAAACGAGAAAATGATGAGTACTACAGATGTGGTTGTTCCCTCTCAAATAATTGCTGAGTTTCCTATTAACACCTTCTTAGAGAGTATTGTTATTGACTCAGATAACACTTTGTTTATCACCAGTCATTATGAAGGTCAGGTGATTCGCATCGGTGCTGACGGGATTCCTACAACCTACGCAACTATTGCAGGTAAAGCAACTGGGCTAGCCATGAAGCCCGATCGCAGTTTACTACTATCTGGTTGGGACGAGCATGAAATTTCGACAGTATGGACTATTGCGACCGATGGATCAGTCGAACTTTTGGCGAAATTACCAGAAGCAATATTTTTGAATGGATTAACGAAACTAGTTAGCGATCGCTATTTAATTGCTGATTCCTATCGCGGTGCGATCTGGGAATTGAATACTGCCACTAAAAACGTTAGCATCTGGTTGGAACATCCAGAACTTGCGCGTACTTCCCCTGAAGAAGTCTTTCCTGCGGTGAATGGATTGAAAATCTATGATAATTTTCTCTATGCTTCTAATACCCAAAAGAGACAAATTGTGAGAATTCCAATTCTCGCGGATGGTTTAGCTGGTGAGCCAGAGATATTTGTTAGTGGAGTGAATATTGATGATTTTGCTTTTGATGTACAGGGTAATCTCTATGGGACAACCCATGTTTTTAATAGTGTAATCAAAATTAGTCAAGATCGCCATGTGACTACTATCGCTCAATTAGAACAAGGAGTAGCAGGGAGTACAGCTTTAGCTTTCGGCAGGACTAACGAGGAAGTTACTAGTATTTACGTTACCACTAATGGCGGGATGTCTTATCCGCCAGCAACAGGAATTGAAACAGCTAAGGTAGTAAAACTTAAAGTTGATGTTGATGGTCTGCCATTAATATAATCAACAGTATGGGCAACTATCGCTATCCTTCGCTTTATCAAATCAATACTCGCGTCTGGCTCAGTCAACTATCATCTCAAATCGGTCATCCTGCAACCCTAGATGATATTCCCGACTCAGAGCTAGATAAATTAGCGAATTTAGGATTTAGCTGGGTTTATTTCTTGAGCGTATGGCAAACAGGAGAGATTGGGCGCAAAGTTTCGCGTTCCAATCCAATCTGGTTAGCTGAATATCAAGCAACTTTTCCAGATTTACAAGTAGAAGATATCTGTGGATCTGGCTTTGCGATTAGTAGCTATACCCTTAATCGAAGTTTAGGAGAGCCAGAGGCTTTAACTAGATTGCGCGATCGCTTACATCAAAGGGGACTGAAATTGATGCTGGATTTCGTGCCAAATCATACAGCGATCGATCATCCTTGGGTATCTGCACATCCTGACTACTATGTCTCTGGGACGGAGGCACAACTTGCCAAACAGCCGCAAAATTACATCAAGTTAGATTTATCCAAGGGTTCAACTATTTTCGCCTATGGTCGTGATCATTATTTTGATGGCTGGGTTGATACCTTACAACTCAATTACGGTAATCCCGATTTACAGATTGATCTCATAAATGAGTTATTAAAAATTTCTCAATGGTGTGATGGTTTGCGCTGTGACATGGCGATGCTAGCTTTACCAGAAATTTTCCAAAGAACATGGAGAATTGAGATAGAACCATTCTGGGAAAAAGCTATCGGTAAAATCAAAGCAAGCTATCCCGATTTTACATTCATGGCAGAGGTTTATTGGGATTTAGAATGGAAGTTACAACAGCAAGGCTTTGACTACACTTATGATAAAAAACTGTACGATCGCCTACACTCACAACATTCACGATCGGTAAAAGAGCATTTTTGGGCAGATCTGGATTATCAGAAAAAATCTACTCGCTTTTTAGAAAACCACGACGAGTCTCGCGCTGCGGCTGCTTTTCCTACAGCTATTCATCAAGCAGCCGCGATAATCACTTTTTTTTGCTCAGGACTGCGTTTTTTCCATCAAGGGCAATTACAAGGTTGGAAGACAAAAATTTCCGTTCATCTCTGTCGCTTTCCAGAACAGGCAAGCGATCGCAGTTTGCAGGAGTTTTATCTAAATTTGCTTAAAGTTCTCAACCAAAACCTATTTCGTGATGGCAATTGGCAATTGTTGCCATGCAAACCTGCTTGGGATGGCAATTGGACTTGGGACTGTTTCATTGTCTTTGCTTGGGAAGAACAAGATGGGAAACGCGCGATCGCTGTAGTTAACTATGCCCCCAATCAAAGTCAGTGTTATCTTGCCTTGTCTTGGACAGATCTGAGCAATCAAACCTACCAACTTAGAGACTTAATGGGAACCACAACGCATAAACGCTCTGGAGAATCTCTTCTTAATTCTGGACTCTATCTAGACATACCAGCATGGGGATACCATATATTTGAATTAAGTAGTACAGCATAGTTATGTATCCACCTGCGTAGCAGATGGATACATAATTATGCTTAGCTAATTGAGTGCTGATAACAACAAAATGAATTCCCATCTCCAGCAGTTTTTCATGCTTACAGGTCAATTTCTTCAAGCTCCGATCTTCAAGATTGGGGATGAATCAATATCTATATTTTGGTTGTTTAAGCTATTGCTGTCATTCCTGACAGTAATGCTGCTCTCAATAATTTGCAAACGCTTACTCAAAAACCGCTTGTTGCCGAGATTAGGTGCAAGCCAAGGACAAAGAGAGGCGATCGCTACGCTTGTGACCTATGGGATTGGTGCATTAGGTTTTGTGATCGTTCTACAAGTAAATGGGCTGAATATTGCACCTTTAGTTGTGACTTTAGGCGGGTTAGGGATCGGGGTTGGGTTTGGATTTCAGGAAATCACTAAAAACTTGATTAGCGGATTGACACTGCTGATAGAGGGTAAGTTACAAGTAGGAGACTATGTTGAATTTGATAATCTCTCAGGACATATTAAAGAAATTGCATTGCGTTCCACAGTCATAAAGACTTTTGATGGTGGCGATGTCGTGGTTCCTAACAGCAACTTAACTAGCAATCGTGTTCTCAACTGGAGCTATAAAAGTCTCATGGGCAAGCTCCATTTACCTGTGAAAGTTGCCTACAATAGCGATCCTATTTTAGTCACCGAAACTTTATTAAATTCGGCTTACATGGAATCAACAGTGCTCCATGAACCACCACCAAGGGTGATATTCAAAGGTTTTGGTGAAAGTGCCTTAGAGTTCGACTTGTGGGTATGGATCGCCCAAATTGACGAAGGAGTGTTAGTGAGAAGTTCTCTAAATTTCATTGTTGAACATAATCTGCGGCAAGCGGGAATCAAAATACCTTTACCACAAAGAGATCTATGGCTAAGAAATATTGATGAACTCAAGCAGATAATACCGCAATTGTCAGACTCTCAACTCTCAAGCAATGGGCTGTCTTCAAATAATTCCGTTAATTTAAATCCACAGCAATCTCTTGCTAAAAGTTTGCGTCAATCTATTTCAATTCGAGATTCTCTTCGACAATTACCCCATTTTAATGTCTGTTCAGATATCCATCTCCGTGAACTTATCGAGACTGGCTATCGTAAGTTTTTTGCAGAGTCAGAAGTAGTATTTAACGAGAATGATATGGGTACTCACTTCTACTTGGTGCTATCAGGATCGATTGAAACTGTGGTAACTAGGCTCGATCACCATGTCAAAATTTACAAATCAGGAGATATCCTTGGCGAAGTGGCAATTATGCTGAATTTACCTTATACGAGTACGGCGATCGCGCTAGAGGATACTAGCGTATTTGTGATCAATAAGCATAGCTTTGATCGCTTGCTGCGGTTGCATCCCGATTTAGCGGAAACTTTCACTCAGGAACTAACCAAGGAAAAGAAAATCTATCAAGATATCCGCCAGCAATTGCAAGACCTTGGTTTATTGGGCATGACAGAACAGAACAATAGATTTGCTGACTGGGTAAAATCAAGGTTAAAGGGGATTTTTTCTAGTTAGATCTCAAGAAGAAAGTTAAACATATGCTTCGACTTCGCTCAGCCAGCATCGTACAGTGACTGAGCGAAGTCGAAGTCTCAATCAAGTTTTATAATTTCTATGGATTAGCACTTAAAGCCTGACTTAACTGCACCTCTGAAAAAGAAGTAACAAGATTTAGTGGTAGAGTTTCTTGACTTATAGTCTTCACATAAGCCGCAGTCAAATAAGGACGGAATTCGGGTTCACTAGAAAGATAGGTTTTAAAAAATGCCACACTTAAAGACTTGACATAGGGATGAGCAAAACTAGGATCAACTCCAATTAGGGATTTAGGAATATTAAACACATCACTTTCATTCTCATCTAAAAATGAGAAATGCGTTCCTTTAGGAGCAACTACCAAATATTTATCAGGAGTATTGATCCAAGTAAATGGAAAAAGCTGCTCAGGAACTGCTGGAGCAATCACATCATCACCACTAGCAAAAATCATCACAGGAACATCCAGAGTGCGAATCCCTTCTCGTTGAAACATCGTACTTCCACCGATAGGATTTAAAGTAAGAATTGCTTTAAATCGACGATCTTTCAAATCATATTCTTTTGGTTCTAAATTAATTGCACGACATTGAATTAACTTAGAAAGATTAAAAGAAGTTACATTTGGTTCTGGCACAGTACAGTTAGATCTAATACTATCAAAATTTAGTCTTGCACCACCCAACGTCAAAACCGTGTAACCACCCAAGGAATGACCGATCAGACCAACATTTTGAAGATCTAGTTGGTCTTTGATACTAGTTGAAGTTTTTGCCTGACGTTCAAGATCATCCAGTAAATATTTCACATCGAGAGGTCTTAAATACATATCTCGAAGATTAGGAGTTTTGCCAAAGCCTCTCAGAAAAGCACTAAAATCTTGACTACCTGTTCCTGGATGTTCCAATACAGCCACTGCATATCCATAGGATGCTAGATGTTGCGACAAATAAGTAAATGTATTTCGGTTTGAGGCTAATCCATGGGAAATAACAATTACAGGCGCAGGTTTCAATATCTTTTGAGGTACATACAATGTAGCTTTGATTGCCGCACCTCGCTCTGGATTCTGAAAAGTGAACTCTTGTAACTGCCAAGAGAACTGACCTTTGTTAGTGATTTCATTTGATGGCGAAGCAATCTTACTCGTCGCTATTTCATTATCTGATTGTCTTTGCAAAGCGGCGATCGCTAATTCCTTGCGATACCAAAGTTGTGATATTTCTTTGTAAGCCTCTAACCCTAAAGGTAAATCTAGTTCAATTGTGGATAAAGGGAAGCGCCGTAAAACATTAATTGGAGTTAAGCCTTCAGGACTAACCGCCGAAAGAATCATCGAAGCGCGTAAGGCTAATAATCCATTTTGATATCCATCCCCTTGTAAAATTCTACCTAAGCGCTTCATAATTACAAGCCCAATTGGAGAATAAGTAAACTGGGCAACTGTTACATGGCTAATGTCATAACGTGTGTTTAAAGCTTGCCTCAATTCATTCCGTTGACTAGGAGAAAGATTGTCCAGATAAAAAGCAAGTTGTTTAGTAAGTCGTCCAGTTTTGGCAAATATTTCAATGTCAGCAATTGGAATCACAAACTGTCCAAATGGAGAGTACCAAAATGAGATCTTCTCTGCACTAATGGCTGACTCTTGACTAGTAATCGTTGAACACAAAGCGATCGCTACAGCTAATGGAACTGCTAAAAATACTTGGCTGCCTAGTATAAAGATGCGTTTTATATATTTATGAAAACTCATAATATTAGCTTCTAAATTCCTTATAAAACACTATAAATAGCAACTTGAGATTATCTTACAACTGTTCTCACAATTAGATAATTAGGATAAGATGCGCTCGCTGTCATTATAGAAATGTTGATTTAGATCCTAAAAATCTGGAACTTTCCGCCTCATTAATCCCTATGTAAGAACATATATGTTTAAGGAGTGGAAGTTGGCAACATCATTGCCACTATTTTTTCAAGAGATTTGGGATCTTTAAGCAATTGGGCTGCCATCTGCTTAGCTTGCTCACCAGGATAAACATCCTCAACGCCATCGACAACAGCTTGTAGAGCTTCTCTAACAACCTCTTCGGGTGAAACCTTCGGCTCGGGATAGGATTTTCCCATCCCGATATCGATAGTTGCGGGTAGTACCGCAATAACTAGAGTTCCTTGAGATGCTAACTCTGCGCGTACTCCTTGAGTTAAAGATAAAGTCGCTGCCTTAGAAGCACTGTAACTACCATTAAAAGGAAGATTGACTCGCGCTACCATTGACACCATGTTAATAATCGCTCCTCCTTGATTCTGTTTTAGTACAGGAGCAAAAGCACGACATACGATCAAAGTTCCTAAATAATTGACTTCTATTTCCATGCGTGCTTTTGATAAGTCAGTAGCCGCAATTAAGCCTTGATTAAACCCAACTCCCGCATTATTAATCAGTAATGTTATATCCTGACATAGGGAGACTGCTTGTTTAACTGATTGCTCGTCAGTAATTTCAAGAGTAATAGGGATGATTTTGCTAGGATCTTTTGCTACTAGATTGGCTAGGCTATCAGGATTACGCGCACATGCATAAATCTTGGCAGCACCTTGCGATCGCAACGCCTCAACATAGTATTGTCCTAGCCCTCCATTAGCTCCTGTAACCAGAGCAATGCAGTTCTCTATTTGCATAACTTTTCCTCACTTGCCAGACAATCCCATTTATTCATATCGTTGTGAACTATTTTTGGCTCAGTTATATTAGCTTTGGACATGGATCTTAAACACACTCTTAAGAACAATTTAGGAAATATCTGTAGGTGATGAATAGATAGATTTCACTCGTGTAAACACTAGCAGGATGACAAATAGTGAGTCACTAATACAAAAGCTTGATTTTCTTAGCCAAATAAACAAGATAAGCCTGTACTTAAGTATAGGAATGTTATGATTTTGTAATGAAATCTCGAAACGGTAAAAGACGTAATACAATGAATTGGCATGTTTGAGACAATATGAATTACTTGAAACTCTAAAAAATTTGAACCTCAATGAAATACTTTTCAGGCTCTATTGTTATTTTTATCGCTGTAGTTTTAGTGTCTTGTCAAGCCTCCCAAATATCAGCAGTTCCAGCCAGCGATAAAAATATTGATCGTCAAAGCTTGGACAACAAAAACATTGATAACAAACCTATCAGTACTAAAAATACTGACTATAAAAGTTTTGAGCAATGGTGTCTAAATAAAGATTCTCTCTCATTAGAAACTAGAAAGACTGTCGAGTTAATGCTAAAAGTATCGGGTACAAAAGACTGTAAGTTAGCAAATTCTAAGCTCAGAAGTCTTGCTAATCTCGATCTGGTGGTTGAACTTGATTATAGTGAGGGATTATTGAACGCCGCCTTTCGCGCTGATCCTCTAAAGATTAGTGACCTTAGACCTCTTGCAAGTTTAACAAACTTGACTACACTAAACCTCACTTACAATAAAATCAGCGATCTCAAACCCCTTGCTAATTTGACAAATCTAACTACACTCATTCTTACTTTCAATGAAATCAGCGATATTAAGCCACTTAGCCGTTTAACTAAGTTAACTATGCTTCAAATAGGTGCAAATAAAATTAGCGATATTAAACCCATTGCTAGTTTAGTTAACTTGACTTCACTGCAAATTGAATCAAATCAAGTTAGAGATTTTAAACCTTTAAATAGTTTGACTAAGTTGGATATACTTAGTATTTCCGATAATCCCTCAAGCCTCAAAAGTTGTCCAGTCAAAAGAAATATAAAACTTTGTGCTTATTAAGAAGATTTAATCAAATGTAGAGTGTGTTAGTGCAATGTAACGCATCAACTAGGTAAAAAATGAAGGGTTACGCGATCGCTAACCCATCCTACATACATTTAATTCCAATAACTTACTTAGAGAGAAAGAATGATTTAATGACTTCTTAGTTTACTCTTTTGTGTCATGAAGCCTTAATATTTAGTAGTTCTAAATCATTGTAGTTTTTTGGGTTTGTAGAAGCGCAACCATTCTGGTTGCGCTTCTACAAACCATTTAGGAGCGCTATATTAAGTAGAGATATATTTGTACAAATGGTTCTTATCAATTATTGAGTTGTACTATTATCCTATTCGCCTATTAATTTGGAGATAAAAAGTGAGTTCAGTTTATTTTAAATCTATCCTAGAAAAGCGAAATCAATGGCTAGAAGAACAAATTCGTCAGATGAGTGTCGATATACTTAGCCTTGGCACATACACCTGTACGGTATGCGGAGAAGTTTTAGGTGAGTACATTATTGACTACTCAGGTGAAACGATTCGACTTTCTGGAGCAGAAACATATGCGTTTCTTAAATTTGTTGTTGAGACAGAATTACATCCCTAAAGCAGTGATGATATGCTGCACATGGCGAGGCATATCATCACTGCCTTAGTTTAGGCAGCTTGGATTGGTAGAAATACTATGAAGCAAGTTTTACCAGCGACAGACTCGATCGCTAAGCTTCCTTGATGTCGATTTTCGATAATACGTCTGACTACATCTAGCCCTAACCCTGAACCTTTTCCCATTGGCTTAGTAGTAAAGAAAGGCTCAAGGATACGGTTTTTTACCTCTAGAGCGATGCCATGTCCATTGTCGATAATTTCTACTACTAAACATTTGTCTCGGTGACAAGTACGAATTGTAATCGTCGCAGGTGATCCGTCAAAGGAGCCTGTGTTTTCTAGTTCGTAAATTGCATTATCAATTAAATTCGTCCATACCTGATTTAGCTCACTTCCAAAAGCCAAAATCTGCGGCAAACTCTGATCATAATCACGTTTAATTGTAATGCCATGCTTAATTTTAAACGAAAATAATCGTAGCGTGTCTTCAATCCCTTCATGAATGTCAATTTTTTGCAATGCGCCCCGATCCATATAGGAATAAGACTTCATCGACTGTACTAATGTCGAGATTCTCTCAGCGCCATTCAAACCATTACCAATCATTGCCATCACATCAAAGGATAGAGCTAACCACCGCAGCCCCATATCTCTTAATTCTGTAGAATCATTCCGCCAACGTTCCATTATTGAGGATAATATCTCTGGTTCCACACCACCTAAAGCCAAAGGTTCTACTAATTTCCAAGCCTCCTGTACACCATAGTCCTCTAGCCATTCTAATAATCGATCTTCGCGATCACTCAATTCTAAAGAATTAGTTGACGGATGTGCGATCGCTTCAAAGCCTAAATCCCGAATTTTTAGCCATTCGGCTGTATGCGCCTCATCAACTTGACGCTGACCATAAATCAGGTTCATCCGCTGTAGTTCTAGCATTGCTGGTTGTAAATCCTTTAAAGCGCGCACTAGAGCCGCCGCAGGATTATTTAGTTCATGGGCAAGTCCTGCGGAGAGAGTGCCAAGAGCCGCCATTTTTTCACGGGTTTGAATGAAAGATTCTAGACCACGCAAACGCTTCTGAACGATCCGAAACATTAGCTTCTCAAACTCTCGGCAGGAATGTAGCACATCAATAAAATCTTCACTAGAGAGTCGATAGAGTTGCACTTCGTTGACTGCCTCTAAGGTCACAGGCACATTATCGTCGGAGAGGACTTGAATTTCGCCAAAGAAGGATAATCCCTCATGACGACCGATGGGCATATTCACACCTTGACTCATGCGGCTGATATTCGTGATTCCATTCACCTGAATGTAAAATCCATCAGGGCGATCGCCCTCTCGACAGAGAATATCTCCCGCTTTGAGGTGGATTAGCTGGACGCGATCGCAGATCCACTTAAGTCTTTCAATGGGCAAGGTCTGAAAGAGTTCCAGTTGTAATAGAGTATCAGCACAGAGCATGGCAATCTCCTAGACTATAAACAAAGGAAAAGAATTGCGAAGCAATTCTTTTCCTTTCAGAGTTAAACATTGGCAAGATGTTGATGCACAAATTGTACGCAAATCGATCCTTCACCTACGCCTGAGGCAACGCGCTTAACTGAGCCGTGACGCACATCTCCCACCGCAAATATCCCAGCAATATTTGTCTCTAACAAGAAGCGATCGCGCTCCAATTGCCAAGGCGTAGTTTTCTCAATATCTAAACCCGTTTTTACAAAACCGCGATTATCTTTCTGGACTAAATCTCCTAACCATTCTGTACTGGGCGTTGCGCCGATGAAAATAAATAGCGAACTTGTTGCAAAAGTTTTGACCTGTCCTGTTTGCGAGTCATTGACGACAATCTCCTCTAGCTTGTCTCCTCCTCTCACCTCAACTACGCTGTGATAGGGCAAAACTTCGATATTAGGAGTTCCCGCAATCTGGTCGATCAAATACTGAGACATACTCTTAGTGAGGGATTCGCCACGGACTAACATGCGAACCTTGCTGGCATATTTCGAGAAATACATCGCCGCCTGACCTGCGGAGTTAGCGCCACCCACTATATAAACTTCCTCATTCTGACAAGCGGATGCTTCAGTTTGAGCCGCTCCATAGTAGACACCTGAGCCAGTAAACTGATCAATTCCCTTGACATTGAGCCTTCGCCAAGCTACACCCATCGCCAAAATTAATGCGTGGCAACTAATCTCTGAACCATTCGATAATGTAATGATGCGATAGTTGTTCTCAATGCGGATGCCTGTTGCTTCTAAAGGAGTTAGGATTTCTACCCCAAAACGCTTGGCTTGGGTGACTCCCCGTCGAGCGAGGTCGCTACCGCTCAAGCCCACAGGAAATCCTAGATAGTTCTCGATGCGCGAGCTGGTTCCTGCCTGTCCTCCAGGAGCTTCCTTCTCAATCATCACTGTGCGTAACCCTTCAGAGGCTCCGTAAACTGCGGCGGCTAGTCCTGCGGGACCACCACCAATAATGGCGAGATCGTAAAATGGTTTTTCGGCTTCTGTTTGTAGTCCGACTTTTCCCGCAATATCAGTAATGCTCGGCTTAACTAATTTCGTACCATCGGGCAAAATCACCAAAGGCAAACAGGGATTACCTTTCTCGCCAGCATATTCCAAAAACTTCTGAGCTTCAGGATTAGTTTCAATATCGAGCCAACGATAAGGAATTTGGTTACGAGCAAGGAAATCGCGAATATTGTGGGATTGCGGAGACCAGCGATCGCTAATTACTTTTACGCCTTGAAATTCGGGTTTAAAGTTGGCTTGCCAATCGTTGAGTAAGTCATCAAGGGCAGGATAAAGCTTTTCCTGTGGAGGATCCCAAGGCTTTAATAGGTAGTAGTCCAGTCTCGCTGTATTAATCGCGGCGATCGCGGCATTCGTATCGGCATAGGCAGTCAGCAGCACTCGCTTTGCTTCGGGAAAGATGTCACTCGCCTGTTCTAAAAATTCTACACCGCTCATTTGTGGCATCCGTTGATCCACTAAGAATAGAGCGATCGCTTCGTTACGAAGTTTGAGTTGCTGGGTGGTATCAAGCGCTGATGCTCCAGAGTCCGCACGCACAATCCGAAAGCGATCACCATACTGCTGTCGTAAGTCTCTAGCCACCGCTTGCAATACTGCGGGGTCATCATCAACGGTAAGTATTACAGGCTTGAGCATGGGACATCTTAGGGGAATGATTGGATCTCAATTAAATTTATATTACAAAATAGCTAAGTTTTCTGTTGTGAGGCGATCGCTATTTCTTGAATTATCCCTAAGTTTAATAAAATCCTATACTTAAGTTTGGGTTGTTGTAGGTTTGTAATGAAGAGTGCGATCGCTAGTACTGGGGGTTGTGATTTCTGGGCGATCGCATTAACCATCAATCTTCTAAAGGCGATCGCTATTACTGTGAACTATCGTTTGGAATCTCAACTTTATAAATAAACTTTACTCTTTTTTCATTAAGTTTATTTTGCTTTGCTATACGTACAAGAGCAGCAGTTGTATTATCCACAATGGTTTTATATTTTTGGTTTTCTTCTTCATTATTTGAGCTTATTTCTCTAAATAGAAATAAGCCTTTTCTAATTTTTGAGACAATTCCATTGGGTTTTGACATCATCCATTCATAAATATTGTCTTCTGTCAGAGAACTTAGAAATTCAACTTCTTTGCGTTCCCATCCTTGCTTTTCAACAATTCCATCTAAAATATCATCAATATTGGAAATCTTCGGTTTATTCTGAAGTTCTTGAATTTTTTTCGCTAACAATGTATTTCCTATCTTTCTATTACCCAAAAAATCCTCTGGATCTGCACTAGCTAAATTATCTGAGTTTAGATTTACATACTTATCAATATAATCATTTACATTATCACCATATTCTTCAAGTAAGTCTATCGATTGAGAGAAATCCCAAAGGGTTATTTTACTTAGATCGGCATCTAAAATGTCTCTAATTGCTAATTTTAAATGTTCTACGTTATCGTCAAATGAATCTGCATATATATTCCATGCTTTACGTAGGTTTTTTTGAGTAATATCTAATTGCTCTTTCTGATTCTCCTTATCTATTTCCACTCTGAAAGCTTCTTCATTCAAATATCCATCTGTAAGCATTGAAACAAGATAATCATCATAACTGGATGGAAATAGACCTAGAACGCTAGCTATACTTCTCCACTCTTTTTCTTCCTCAGTCAAATCTTGAGATTCTTCACTGTATAATAAAACTGAAAGCCATGTTGTTTCTTTTATTCTCTTAATAATGAATGGCAGAGAAAGCTTACTTTCTGAATTAAAAGCCCCCCAACAAAACACCGCAAGATGGAGTAAAACTTGTTTCTGAAGACTATTTTCAGTATTCTCAATAATTTCTTGGATTTTGATTGCACTCCACTTAAATTTCTTAAGAATGCGAATATTAGAAACATTGAGGATTTGAAAAATATTTAGAAAATCATCAAAAAATAAATGTTCTGCATCAAATACTTTGAGGAGATTATCTCTAATGCTAGGTCTATATTCAATTTCTAGATCGATAACTTTTTCTCGATACTTACCAAATTCTTCTAAATCCTGATGCCCCAATGTTTTATCATTAAGTATAATAATAACCTTACAATTTTTCCTTTTACTTATCTCATCAATAAAACCCATTATTTGTCTTATACTTAAATCATTTTCCTTACGCTCAATGTCATCTAAGCAAATTAAGTAATTGCTAATCAACCCATGCTCAACCAAATTAATTATTGGCAAGAATGGCTTAGATTGAGGTAAAGATTTAGAGATATGGAAGAATTGCACTAAAGGTTGAGAAAGAAATTTAGAGGTTTTATGGATTGGTGCTAAAAGTGGAAGAAAAAAATTAGTGATTTTGGCAATTTGTGGTGAGGATTGAAGGGAATTTTGTCCGCCTGTTCCTATATCAAATAAGATTCTTAAAACTGCGTTCTCTTTTTTATATAAATTTATAAGTTCTTCTATAACCTCTGTCTCTGGTTTCAGTAACTCACCCACACGAAAAATTTTAGATTTTAATTCTGATAAGTTATGTAGCCCGAATAAAGATACATAAGAATACGCTGTCTGCTGGATCTCTTTTTTTGCTATTTTGTCCTTAATGTAACTTTCCCAAAAATAGGTTTTTCCAATACCCCAAGATCCTTTTAAAACAAGAACTGGAAAATCTTTTTCCTTAAAAAATGAATCTAATGTATTTTTTACAGCTACTGTACTATTCATATTTATAAGTAGTTAATGTTTATCCTTAAACTGTAGCTTAATTCAATATTAGCTAAATATGCCTCGACTGAAAGAAAGATTCAAAATGATATCTGAGAAACTAGTAGCAACTTGACTCTGAACGACAGAATGTGAATCTTTAATTATTGTAATACCTGACGACCAATCCGTATCAATGGGGTTCGTAAGATAACTGTGATTTAGTCTAACGACAAACTATCGTAGATCATAATTTGTTAAATGCGATCTCATCAACAAGACATCTCCAAAAGGCGATCGCTGTTACTATGAGTTTTTATTTTTAGGCGATCACCTAAATTATCTATCTGATAAAGGGTTTGCTGTGGGCGATCGCTATTAATATGAGTCATGATTATTAGGCGATCTCTCAACAAATGTTGTTCTTTGCGGCGGGACGTATTCTGAAAGGAATCGCCAATAACTTTTGAGAACTCAACGATATTGGCGATTATGCTTAGACTTCTTCCTCTATTGGATACTTCTCATAATTTCTTTTCCCAGAATAATGCTTTTCCCATTTTTGGATCTAACTCATAGCCACTGAATCCAAAAGACTTGTACGCTGCTTGAGCAACATGATTTCCTTCAAGCACTTCTAGAGTAAGTTTACAGCAGCCCAAATCGATTGCAATATCCTCTGCTTTCTGTAACAAAAGTTTTGACAAACCTTGTCCACGGTAAGGTAAAGCAACAATGGCATCATGGATATTTAGTAATGGCTTGCAAGCAAACGTAGAGAATCCTTCAAAGCAAATAACAAGACCTGCGGGTTGAGAATCAACAAACGCAAGAATAACATGAGCCGATTTTCGCTTTGCTAACTCTGCTGGGAGATTTAATTTAACTTGATTGGATAGACCTTGACCACCACCCATTGGGTCAAGTGCATACTCATCCATTAATTGGATCATCGCTTCCACATGAGCAGATAAACTTAGATCCGCTTTTATGATACTTATCATCTATCTGTTAATCTTTGAATCTTCTAGGATAACAATACCTCACGTCAGATATTTTTTAACGTGCCTATACTATGTAAGGTTTAGCCCTCCGTCTGAAATTATAATTTCTCCCGTGAGATAGTGACTTGCAACGATCATTGAAGCTATCTGTGCTATCTCTTCGGGTTGTGCTCCTCGTCCCATCGGAGATCGTTCTTCCCAGAGCTTTCGTGCAGTTGTCCAATCTTTGCTCATGGGGGTGTCAACCAAACCAGGAGCGATCGCATTCACACGAATCAATGGTGACAGACTCACTGCAAGGAGCTTTGTCATGTGATTCAAAGCGGCTTTACTAGCAGAGTATGGGATTGAAGCTCCTTTAGGACGGATTCCAGCATGAGAGCTGATATTGAGAATACAGCTAGGACATTCACGACTTGATGACTGACGTAAAGCAGTTTCAGCCTCTGTAATGAGTGTCCAAGGGGCGATAACGTTGACTTCATAAAGGTCTCGCCAAATCTCTGGTGAGGCTTCCTTTAGAGAGGCATGTGGAATCGTTGCACTAACACCTGCATTGTTAACCAATACATCCAGCCGACCATAATGCGATAGAACCTCAGAAATCAAATGACGAGATTGCTTTTGGTCGGAAAAATCAGCCTGAAAGTAAGATGCACTAGGATAGGCTTCTGCTAATGCCTGTCCAACAGTCACTGAAGACTTGGAATGAAAAGCAACCATAAAGCCATCATCAGCAAGCCGCTTTGCGATCGCCATTCCAATACCAGAAGTCGAACCAGTTACAAGGGCAACTCTGTTTTCGCCTTTATTTTCGGTCACAATGTTAAACTTCTCATTTTCCTTAAATCTAATTCTGCCTAACTTATAGTTTTAACGCAATTGCGATTTAGTTACTCTACTGGGTGACAAAATACCGCAGGTTTCTACTTTAAGTCAAATGCGATCGCATCAACGATCTATCTCCTCAAGGCGATCGCTATTACTACGAGTCATGATTTCTAGGTGATCGCATCAACAATCTATCTTCTAAAGGCAATCGCTATTACTGTAAAGAGCAGCCATAGATGTTTTTAATGTTTAAAAAGCCAATGTTTTACTTAGTTAAAGAGTAATAATGCAATTCACTTATTTGTGCCAGAAAATACACACTCCTTTTCCACTCAAGGATTCGCGCCGCACCGTTAATCCTTGAGTGGAAAAGGAGTAAATGTTAGTTCTTTGTTTCAATAGCATGAATAGTAAATGGCTTACCATTTAACTCAATACATTTCTGCCACACATTTTTTCTATTGGGAACGGGATTAAATTCACCTCGATAAGCTATCTCTATAAGCTGCTTTTTTAGGCTTGAATTAAAGCCTTTGAGTGCGTTATCAGGCATTTCAGAACACCAAGCATTACAACCTACATTCCGCTCGTAATGGAAGGGTAAAATAATTACCGAAAATCAAAATCATCGAAAATCAAAAAAGAGGAGGKAAATATTAATACAGAGATGAAAGTATCGAATCTAGACCATCTAGGGATCGTGGCAGGGATGATCGAC
>NZ_NDHW01000240.1 GCF_002251945.1 Pseudanabaena sp. SR411 | reverse complement strand
AAAATCCATATACCTGTTGACGAAATTCCTGTAGTTTGTCAATAATCATGGCTGTAGATATGTCTTTCTTTTTTATCTACTTTAGGCAGTTTGTATCTCTTTTACTCTGCCTTTCTTACCTTTTTTAGTCTAAACTCCAGTAAATAATCGGCGATCGCTCTTACTTGATGATGCTGATTATGATGGGCATTCGCTGTCAATGTTTCAGAAAATTGCTGGCGCTCTCAATCAGAAGGTTGAGATTAAGTTTTCAGCGATCGAGCTTGAGGCGATTTGGGTATAGTCGCTTTTATATGCTTTCGATTCGATACTGTTTAACAATGTTATGAGACTTTTTCCCATTGCAAAAGCTAAATTAACTGGAACAGCATTTCCAATTTGCTTATATTGACTCGATAATGATCCAGAAAAGATCCACTCATCAGGAAAAGTTTGAATCCGTGCATATTCTCTAACAGTAAGCGGTCTACTTTCCTCTGGATGACATCTTTCAGTCTGCTTTTGAGATGGACTACAAGTCAGAGTTAAGCTTGGCTCATCCCAAGACAATCTACGAGCCATTCCAGTTTTTCCACCACCAAGAAAATAACTACCTTGCATATATTCACGCTGTAGTTCATCAGGTAAATCTCGCCAATACCCACCTTGAGGTACAAGTTTTAAGATTTCTTCTTTTCGTTTAGAGTATTTTTGACCAATAGATTCAGGTACATCATTGGGATAAAGTTCACCAGCTTTAAGGGCATCCTTCAATACATAAATCCGTTTGTAAGGTGAGGGCCATTGAAACTGAGCATACTGAACTAGGTCATTACGAATGCCAACGAGCATTAACCGCTCACGTTTCTGTGGCACTTTATAGAAGATTGCCTTTAAAACTCTTGGTTCAATTAACGTATATCCTAAACTAGAAATTACTGACTTAATTGCCCCGATAGTTCTTCCATTATCATGTTCAAGTAAACCTCTAACATTTTCTCCAAGAAAAACTTTTGGTTGAGATTCCTTAATTGCACGCGCAAATTCAAAAAATAAAGTTCCTCTTGTATCCTCAAATCCAAGTTGATTTCCTGCATAAGAAAATGCTTGACAGGGAAAACCGCCTGAAATAAAGTCGATCCCTCTAAAGCTTGTAAAATCTACATTTTGAATATCACTTTCAATTATGTTCCAGTTTGGTCTATTGGCTCTAAGTGTATTACAAGCTTGCTTGTCGAACTCATTTAGAGCAGCAGCTTCAAAACCAGCTTTTTCAAGTCCTATCGCTAATCCTCCAGCACCAGCAAAAAGCTCTATGGATGAGAAAGATCTGACTGGTTTAACCTGAATCTCCTCATCCCATTTTGAGTTCAGCATATCTCGAATTTCTCTAAACTCGGTCAACTGATTAATCTGGTATTGTTTTTTGCCAGCCGTGGATATAAATGGTTTTAACTTACCGTTGTTTTCCCACTTTAATAATGTTGATTTAGAGACAGATACGATGTCAGCTAACAACTCGGCATTGATACTATTATATGTCAAAATCATGAAATCCTTCATATTTACGAAATGACAATAAATAAATGCTTTTTAGAAGATTTTTATCTATCTCTTTTAGCTCTTTTACTACTGTATTAGACTTTTCAGCAAGCTTCACACTTGATACAACATCTTCGATTATTCTGGGTAACACAGTACATAGTTTCTTAAAAGCTAGTCTATCCCCTGTAACAATTTCATAGAATTTATCAATTGAAACTCTGCGAATTTGTTTATGTGAGACTTTATTTACACTCCACTCAATATTCTGATTCTGACTATTAGAAGCGATAACTTCAACTAACATACAATTAGCATTAGGGTCTTTTATCAAGGTGTCCTGCATCCGAAGATAAGTATTTTTAGAAGAGGATGAATTCATTGTGTTATGTTTGTTTTTCATCTCTACATAAATTTTCTTTGACTCATTTACAATGTCGTAACCTTGATCTGGAACAGTCCACCCATTACCAACAAATTTAAAAATATTTTGATGAAAATATCCTATGTGATTTGTATTGCTTTTATCTAATTGTCGAATAATCTCACTTTCTAAAACATCTTCAATATCTTTTTTGTAAACTTTTGAATCAAATGTTAATTTGACTGGATCAATTAAATTGCTGTTAAATTCTGAAAGAGCAATTCGGAAACGATATTTCATGACAGTATCTTTGACATGCTTAAAAATATCGCTATCGCTGATAAATCCTAAATTATATTCTTCCATTTTATAAAAACAATCACAAGAAAATCAACGATTACTTTAGTAGTAGTTTTAAGTTCGATTATAAAGCATTTTGGCTAATTATGAATTAGTCGAAGCTTTTTGTAGTGATTTGTGACGTTGTGGGATTAGATGCGATCGCCTGATATAGCGATCGCTAATCTATACCATTACTGTCAACTTCCTCAAGAAAAGCGATCGCATCTTGAATGACCGTCTCAATACTTGGCTGATTACAAGAAATTACCTGATCTACCAAATGCTTGTAGTGAGGGAAACTCGGCAGATTAGGGAAATGAGGTGTATTGTCATAGCGAAAAATTAGATTGTTCTGTCCCTCTTGGAAATGATAGCGATAATCAATCGCCGTAATTTGATCATCTACAACAACCAAAGCCTCACTGATAGAAAGTAAATATTGGAAATAAAAACGCAATCGAAGTTTGAGATTAGCACGCTCACTAGATAGAATTGTGGCATTGTAATTCTCTACATAGACATCAGGATAAGCTTCCAAAAATTGATCTATTTGATCGAAATAATCCCTAAAACTATTACGCGACATTTCTTAGCTTACTCTCTAGTTCTTGTCGTAAAGCTAGATAATGACGGTAATTACTTGCCCAATCAAACTTATCTTCATCATCATCCGTCTTACCTTGCTGATACTGCACAAAAAAGTCAGCCGAATCAGTTTGATATTTAATCTCATAACCGTATAACTGCTTAGTCAAAGCTACTAAAGAGTCTAGAGGCGATGTATATTCAGTAATTTGTTTACGCATGACAATAACCGAATTTATTATTTATGTTTTTAAGAAACTTCTACATTTGTTGCTAGTTTCAACAATCATGGTGACTTCCTGAAATCTTATTAAGATTATAGTGGGTTCTCTAAAAACTATGGCATAAAGCTTTAAAAGGATATGCAGTTGAGCTATTGCCTGATATGGCGATCACTAATCTATCCCATTACTTTCAACTCCCTCAAGAAAAGCGATCGCATCTTGAATAACCATGGCAATATTCGGCTGACTACAGGCAATTAACTGATCGAAATAATCCCTAAAACTATTACGCGACATTTCTTAACTTACTCTCTAATTCTTGGCGTAAAGCTAGATACAATCAAAGCTAAAAAGTTGCGCCCCGCAGGGGCGCAACTTTTTAGCTTTGATTGGTTAGTGCGGAGCGCAGAGCAGCACATCCTTACCTAGCAATAACTGAGGACTGCGACAAATAGCGATCGCTAAAAAATTAGAAATTAGAGATTGCGCTGCCTAGGCTATTTTTAGAAATTTTGAGATATTCCGTATTTACACCTGATTCACGGGTCAGCGAAACCTTACCAGTACGGGCAATTTCGCGAATGCCAAACTTGTTTAACATTTTCAAAATCGCCACCATCTTTCCGGGGTCACCCACCACTTCGATCGTTAGGAAATCATCAGCTACATCAACAATACGGGCGCGGAAAATCTGGGATATTTCAATAATTTCCGATCGCACATTCGGGGCGGCGTTCACCTTGACGAGCATCAACTCGCGTTCAACACAGGGAATATCGGTAAAATCAAGAATTGTGATCACATTGATCAGTTTATGCAACTGCTTAGTGATTTGCTCAATCGTGTGATCGTCGCCTGAGACAACCATCGTAATGCGCGTAAATCCATCTTGCTCAGCAGTCCCAACCGCAAGGCTCTCGATATTAAAACCTCGGCGGGCGAACAAGCTAGCAATACGGGTCAGCACGCCTGCCTCATCTTGGACGACAACGGAGAGAGTATGTTTCATGGTGACAAATTCGGCAAATAAACAGCACAGTAGACTATATTAATGACTTTGGTTACCTTATTGCGATTATCAAGATACATATTGATAACGATTAAGGTGCTTATTTTTCAAAACTAAGTGGGACACTAAGCCCCACTTAAGCTATCTATTCAAACCTCAAAAAATATGACTGCCCAGTTTCATCATGTTCCCGTGCTTGCCGAACCTACGATCGCAGGTTTAGAAATTGTTGCAGGTGGTGTATATCTTGACTGCACTGTGGGCGGTGGTGGGCATAGCGCATTAATTTTGCAAGCAGCGGAGAATGTGCGCTTAGTAGGGATTGATCGGGATGAAATGGCGATCACCGCCGCAAGTGACACCCTGAAGGATTATGCAGATCGGGTTAGTTTTTGGCGCGGTAACTTTTGTGAATATCAGCCATCATCGGATTTGAAATTTGATGGTATTCTGGCGGATTTGGGTGTGAGTTCGACTCAGTTTGATGTTGCCGAGCGGGGATTTAGTTTCCGCGAGTCAGGCGATCTCGATATGCGAATGGATAATCGCCAAACTCTCACTGCTGCCGAAATCATCAATCACTATAAAGAAGTAGAACTTGCAGATATCTTTTTTAAACTTGGTGAAGAAAGACTATCGCGGCGGATAGCCCGTCAAATCGTCGAGAAACGTCCCTTTAAAACTACATTGGAACTAGCAAATGCCATCTCGGCATGTGTTCCCTCCAGTTATCGTCACGGTAGAATTCATCCCGCCACCAGAACTTTTCAAGCTTTGCGAATCGCCGTTAATCGGGAATTAGAAAGTCTCGAAAAATGGCTAACCATTGCTCCCAATTGGCTCAAAACTGGCGGTAAAATTGCAGTGATTACATTTCATAGTCTGGAGGATCGGATTGTGAAACATACTTTGCGCGAGGACGATCGCTTACAAGTCCTAACCAAAAAAGTCATCATCGCTACTGATGAGGAAACTAGAGCAAATCCTAGAGCGCGATCAGCTAAGTTACGCATAGCACAAAGGATAGACGCATCCGTCTAAATTCAGATGCTGATGTACGGTGTTACAAAAGACCGCACGTCAACATATAGCAACACAAGAGGTAGCTAGGACAAATCAAAACCCCAAAGATGAGTGGCGGTGCTTCGCGCCGCCACTCATCTTTGGGGTTTTATGTCCTAAGCAAAACTTACATTGCTATACTGGAGTCTAGACTAAGTTGATTAAGAAAATCAGAAAAAGAGCAGGAAGAAGCAACCCAGAGAATGGAGAACTGAGCAAATCCAAGAGAATGAAAAGGAGAATATTTAGGATTAGGTATTAGGGTTGTCTTTGTT
>NZ_NDHW01000239.1 GCF_002251945.1 Pseudanabaena sp. SR411 | reverse complement strand
TTGTTAATTTGTCTCCTCTTCGGCTTCATATTTTAAAGTTTTTTTCTCCCACCTGCCAACGCTATTATTTGCTCCCTGCACCTGTTTCGTAATTGTTTTTCTCATTCCATTACGAGCGGAATGTGGGTTCTATTTAAGGATTGAGGTTTAGATCCCCCTCAATCCCCCTTAAAAAGGGCATTAATATACTTGAAGCACCAAATTCTAGACCCCCCTCTAACTCCCCCTTGGAAGGGGGAGAACTTAGACTTCCCCCCTTCCAAGGGGGGACTGAGGGGGGTGAAAATTTGCATGGTGTGTCAAGTATATGAACCCCTTAAAAAGGGGGAAGAAGAAAATTCTCCCCTCTTTTTAAGGGCGCTGGGGAGGATCATTCTCATTTTCTTTGGAGGGGAATTGTGAATGAGAACGTACTTCCTTCTGACAATTTACTTTTAACCCATATTCTGCCGCCATGTTGCTGCACAATACTTTGACAGATGGCTAAACCTAAACCTGTGCCTCCCATCTGTCGAGAATCGGAAGCATCAACTTGGTTAAAACGCTCGAAAATACTTTCTAGATGGTTTTCAGGAATGCCCCGACCTCGATCGCTGATATGAAACATGATTTCCTCAGCAAGAGATTCTATTCTGATTTCAACTTGGCTTTGTGGTGGTGAGAACTTAATCGCATTACTTAGTAAATTAACTAGGGTTTGGATAAGGCGATCGCTATCGGCAAAAATTTGGAAGGATTTACATTCGGCTAAGATTTGGATCTTGCTTGCAGTAGCGATCGACTGCATGGTTTCAACGGCTTGGTGGCATAAGTACGCTGTATCGTGCCATTGGCGATCGAGGTTTACTTTGTTAGATTCTAAGCGCTCTAAGTCCAAAATATCATTGACCAGACGGACTAACCTCTCAATGTCGATCGCCGCAATATCGAGCATATTTTTGGCAACTTCGGGTTTGTTGGCTAATACACCTGAAGAAAGCAGTCCCAACGCGCCCCGAATCGATGCTAAGGGTGTGCGGAGTTCATGGCTAACGATGGAAATAAATTCATCTTTGACGCTCTCAACCTTCAACTTCTCGGTAATATCTTCACCAATACTCAGTGTGCCGATAATTTGATGATCTTGATTGTGAAGGGTGGTATTGCTCCAAGCAATCATTCTTTCTTCACCTGTCTTGGTTGAAATCAGATTTTGATAGTGGTGCTGAAAGTTATTGATTAGTGAATCCGAAAAAGCCTCTTTGACCTCTTCTTGCTTGATCTGGGGCAGGAAATGCGAGAACCAGTTTTTGCCGATCACTTCATCTAATTCGTAGCCTGTGGAAGCCAGAAAAAAGGGATTGACATATTCCACTATGCCCCTATAGTCCAATCCCACAACGATTAGATGCACATTATCTAGTAACGATTGCCAACGACGATTTGATTCTTGGAGAGCACTTTGACGTTTAAAAAGCTCGGCAGTGCGCTCAGCAACTCGATTTTCTAATTCAGCATTGTTAATCTGGAGATTGCGATAGAGTTCTGCTTGTTGGATAGCGATCGCTAACTGTACGGATAATTGCTGAAGTAAGCGAATATCTGACTCTTGCCAAACACGCGGCTCAAAACATTGATAGGTACATAGCAAACCCCATAGAGGATTATCTTTGTCATTGGGGCGGAGGATTGGCACGATCAGACTCGCCCTTGTTGGAAAGCTTTCTAACATTTGCAGATGACATTCACTAAGATTTGCCTGATATACATCAGGAGCCACAAAAATTCTCCCTTGCCGATATTCTCCTCCCACGTTTTCAGGAAAGTATTCATCACTAAGTTGTCGATGCAGACAGGTTTCCCAAGGGGGCAAGACCGACTCAGCTACGACCATGCCACTGAAGTCGGGATTGAATTGATAAACAACGGTGCGATCAGCCTTTAAAAAATTGCGTATTTCCTGTACGATCGCATTGAGAATTTCTGCCAAACTAAAATATTGTCGAATATGTAGCGAGATTTTGGCAATTAAAAGTTCCTGATCTTGCGATCGCTTTAATTGAAGGGTAAGCATGATGTG
>NZ_NDHW01000238.1 GCF_002251945.1 Pseudanabaena sp. SR411 | reverse complement strand
ATTTGTTCTAGCTTTTGACGTTCTTCTTCACTTAACTTCACTTTGTATCGTTTTGCTGGCATAGCTTTTTCCTTAGCTCTTTCCTATGCCTTTATTTTACCCGTCAATTATCCTTTGACTGTCTACTAGCTATATTGAAATTGAAAGGTTTAATTGCACCCTCAGGCAACAGGTATCGCGGCTGTTCAGAAAAACTCTGTCTTTTTCTAAAAAACTAGAAAATCATATTGGCACTATTTGGAATTTTATTCATCACGGTAGTCCTAAAAAGGTAAGGATAGACTGCGCTTCGCGCAGCCTATCCTTACCTTTTGACATCCTTTCCTTTGCAGGATTACCACATTTTGCTTGGATAAATGGAGCAACTCAGGTTATTGGTGTCACAGCGCCTGGCAGAGCGACAGTCATATCTTTACGAATTAATAATGAGTATATTGTCGCAACAAGAGGTATTTGGGCTGCTAGAGACTGGCATCCACCTTAATTAATCGCAATTTTTGAAGATGATATTGATCGCAGATTTTGTCTACAAGTCTCTATTCGCGATCGCCATGTTTCTAAAAAATCTTGGCAGTGCATTTTCTTTATGTACATAAAAAATAGAAGAAAATGTATATCAGTCTTTAGTTTAGATTACACCCCGTAATTTAGGGAATAATATGCAGTAATTTAAATATGTGCGTTTACTAAAAGAGATATGACCCCGACCCTCCCCACCGAGCAGATCGATCGCATTGTGTGGAATCAACACCACGACCCCTTTACAGTCCTTGGTCCCCATGAAATTGAGCAAGATGGTAAGTCGGTATGGGTGGTTAGAGCGTATCTACCCGACGCAGAGGCAGTCTATGTAGTTACGCCCGATCAGCACAAAGAATATCCGATGCATTCGGTGCATCATCCCCACTTTTTTGAATGTGTGATTAGCGATGCGCCCCACCTGTTTAGCTACCAATTCAAAGTTAAGTCGGGAGACAGCGATCGCCTAATTCACGATCCCTACTATTTCAAATCACCATTGCTGACCGAATTTGATGCCTATTTATTTGGTGAAGGCACACATTACCAAATTTACGAAAAAATGGGCGCACACCCCACCACCATTGACGGTGTAAGTGGCGTTTATTTTGCAGTCTGGGCTCCCAATGCGCGTAACGTCTCGATCATTGGCGACTTTAATAGCTGGGATGGACGCAAGCACCAAATGCGTAAAGGTAATACAGGCATTTGGGATCTGTTTATTCCTGAATTAGTCGTTGGTACTGTTTACAAATACGAAATTAAGAGTCCTGAAGGACATATCTACGAAAAATCCGATCCCTACGGTTATTTTCAAGAGGTGCGCCCCAAGACAGCCTCAATAGTCACCGATCTCAGTACCTACGAATGGAATGATCAGGCATGGCTAGAAAAGCGTCGCACTGAAGATCCTCTTAAAAAGCCAATCTCTGTCTACGAGATGCACCTTGGTTCGTGGATGCACGCCTCCGCAGCCAATCCTCCCGCTAGTGGCTATCCTGCGGTATCGGCAGCTGATCTTAAACCAGGGGCAAGATTTCTCACCTATCGCGAACTCGCCGAGGACCTGATCCCCTACGTCAAGGAGATGGGCTATACCCACATTGAAATGATGCCTGTGGCTGAGCATCCCTTCGATGGCTCATGGGGCTATCAAGTGACGGGTTACTATGCCGCCACGTCGCGCTACGGCACACCCCAAGACTTGATGTACTTCATCGATAAGTGTCACCAAAATGATATTGGCATTATTGTTGACTGGGTTCCGGCTCACTTCCCCAAGGATGGACATGGTTTGTCCTTCTTTGATGGCACATTTCTGTATGAACCTGCTGATGAGCGCATTGGTGAACATAAGGAATGGGGAACCAAAATCTTTAACTACAAGCGCAGTGAAGTCAAGAATTTCTTGATTGCCAATGTGCTGTTCTGGTTCGATAAATATCACATTGATGGTATTCGCGTTGATGCAGTCGCCTCAATGATCTATCGCGATTACAACCGAGATCCCGGAACATGGTTAGCTAATGAGTACGGTGGTCGTGAGAGTCTCGAAGCGATCGAGCTATTCCGTCATCTGCACAGCATTCTATTCACCTACTATCCAGGTGCTTTATCGATTGCCGAAGAATCCACTTCATGGCCGATGGTGACCTGGCCCGCCTATTCAGGTGGTTTAGGCTTTAACCTCAAATGGAATATGGGCTGGATGCACGACATGCTTGATTATTTCAAGCTTGATCCCTACTTCCGTGGACATAACAACAATTATCTTACCTTTAGCATCTGGTATGCCTTTAGTGAGAACTTCATGTTGGCGCTATCCCATGATGAAGTGGTGCATGGTAAGAGTCCGATGATCGGCAAGATGCCTGGGGATGAGTGGCAGAAGTTTGCCAACTTGCGCTGTCTCTATGGCTATATGTTCACTCACCCAGGCAAGAAAACCATGTTTATGGGCATGGAAATCGGACAATGGGCAGAATGGAATGTTTGGGGCGATTTGGAATGGCATTTGTTGCAATATCCGAGCCACAAGACTCTGCAAAAATATGTCAGCGATCTGAATAAACTTTTGCGATCGCTACCTGAGCTTTACACTCAAGACTTCACTCAAGATGGATTTGAATGGATTGAGTGTAATGATACCCAAAACTCCGTAATCTCTTTCTTGCGTAAAGGATTAGATGGCGAGTTTGTCTTAGTTGTCTGCAACTTTACGCCTGTTGTGCATCATAACTATCGTGTTGGTGTACCTGAGAAGGGCTTCTATAAGGAAGTGCTTAACAGTGATGCGCCGATCTACGGCGGTAGTGGTATTGGCAATCTGGGCGGTAAGTATACTGATGACTATGGAACTCACGGCAAACCCTATTCAATTGATGTAACTGCACCACCATTAAGTGTAGTAGTGCTGAAATACATCGGCGAAGTGTAAAAAAGTGTTTATATACTTGAAAGTTTTCACCCCCCTCAGTCCCCCCTTTCAAGGGGGGAAGTCTAAGTTATCCCCCTTTCAAGGCGGAGTTAGAGGGGGTTCTAGAAACTTGGTGCATCAAGTATATTAATGCTTAAAAGAAGGGGGCGCTTTGCGCCCCCTTCTTTTATACTCCTCGAAAACCACCCATCATTTCCTCTGCTTCAGGAAGATTTGGATTCTTTAATTCTCGACTAATTTTTGTTTGGTAGCGATTGCCGATAAAACTAAATATGAACCCGATTAACAAAAGGCTGCCGCCTAAATATTGGGCTTGAGTGGGAACTTCTGCCAAAATCAAATAAGCCATAATAATTGCGATGATTGGGTTGAATAAACTGGCTAAATTTAGTTCTGTAGAAGTAGCATTTTTCAGCCCTGCTAACCAACATATTTGACCAGTCACCACAATTACAGCAGCATAGATGAGCATCCATTGCCAGAGCAAAGGCGAAAAGACATCCTGAAAGTGTTCTACTCCATAAAGTACATTCGCTAATATAAAGAAAATCACAGTTCCCAACGCATTACGATAAAGGGTCATAATCCCTAATGGAATCGCCCGTAATTGCAATTTACTAACAATCGTGGAAATGGAAACAATCACCGCCGCGATCGCTACTAAAATTTCGCCAGTGCCAATCGCAAATCCTCCCATCATCATCATTTTGCTACTGGATGTTGTTAAAAGGGCGGTGATGACAACACCTGCAAAGGATAAGAAAGAACCTGCAATCGTCCAAACGTTAACTGATGCACTTAGTAAACAAATATTTAATATCAATGTCAAAATTGGCTCAATCCGCCCAATTAGGACGATATTAGTGACATTTGTTTGTTCAAGCGCAGCAAAGATTAAAGCTGGGGCGATCGCGCCAGATAGAATGCCCATGATGGTGAGGCTAATCCAATTGCTAAGAGATATTGCCTTGAGATTCTTAATTTTCCAGTCTTGATGAAAGATGCAAGCCATCAATCCAAAGGCGCAAATATTGCCTACAAACAAAACATTACAGAGTGAGATGGGATTTCTACCATCGATTAAGTTCTGTTTGCCAATGGCTACAATTTTGCGAGTAATCGAGTTAGAAGATGCAAAAATCAAGACCGCAAGGGCAAGGTAAATTGAGCTAGGAGTTCGTTCTAAAAATTTCTGAATATTATTGATTTTCACTATGAAAATTTACGTAAGGGGATTTAGAGGTATCTACAGCGATTTGCGCTCAAATCCGAACCAAAAAAGTTAAAAGTGTTGCAAGGCAATACTTTTAACTTGATCATAGGTTGCTGTAAATAGGCTCTAGATTGATTGGAACGTAAAAAGCTGTAGATTTTGGACAGGTTCTCGTTTTGGAATCGCAAGGACGCAGATATTCTTTTTGCCAACTATAAGGTATCGATAATAAATCTCTAGCACCAGTCATTCCCTGTCCAATAAATAGAAGTAAAGCAAAACAGTTAAGAATGATGTGGATATTCCGCCAGCGATTTTGTTTGTCCTTATAGATATCTTGAGTAATAGCAACCGAAATAATCATCAATATCGCGGCAGCAATACCATAGTAATAATGAGAGAAAAACCATTCATTGTCCCGCCGAAACACTTCTGGCTGCGCCCCTAGCACAATCAATCCAATTGATGTTAAAGCTGCAAAAATATTGCGCCCCAGTTTGACCTTAGCCTTAAATAGAAATGTAAATGACGCGATCGTGGCGATGAAAATAGCGACTACAAAAAACGCCCGCAAAGAATCCGTGGAGAAGACATTATTTTTGAGAAATCTGGAAAAAATTGGATAAGCCATACCCAATAGGGCAACTCCTACGACTGAGATGCTCAACCAATTGCCGATCGCTACATGTTCAGATCCCACAACTGGAGGAATCTTGCTTTTTTCGCCATCAATGACTTGCAAGCGACGCTGACGAACCAGCCAAGCGCGATTTGTGACAATGCCGATTAAAGGAAACACCACAATAACCGCGATCGCAGGATGTACTAAAGCAAAAAAATCTTCTAGTTCCATTGTCTTAATCCACGAATTAATATAGTAATTTTCACATTAATTCTCTGATTTGTAAAAGGAACATTTTCTGAAAACTAAAAAGAGATGGCGTGTTCTGCACGCCATCTCTTTTTGGATAAACAAAGTTACTATAAATTTAAGAAGCCTTGGCGACTAAGCGATCGCGAGAATTTGCATAGTTCACGACATCAGGATGATCATGTTTCCAAGAACGAGCATGTAAAAACGTAGGCAGTTCAATTTTGCTGGTGGGAACTATGTCTATAATTTGAGATTGGTGCTGGCTTTCCAGCGATTTTATTGCATCTTGAGAATTATCTTCAATTTCACTTAAAACCTGTAAAGCTAGATGGAGATGGGCTTCTAGATATTTAATTCGATTTTGTAAGGCTTCGATGGTCGCTTCTTGTGTATTCATAACATGATCTCCACCAGTTAGCTGATACTGATTTTTTTATCCAAATCTTTGTAGTAGAGTCTAGTCCTTATATCTACATATCATCATCCTACCAAAGCATGATCCTCAGCGCTTTGCACTCCAACCCAAACCAAGAAGTTTTTTGAAAGTGTTGCTTCGCAACACTTTCAAAAAACTTCTTGGTTTGGGTTGGACCAGAATTTGATGTAAGAGAGAAAAGCTGATAAGGTTATTGATTCTAGGGAATCTGTAAGAGAAAGATTAATGTATGAATACATCAATAATTGAAAGTAATGAGAAATTTGTAACGCTGCAAATTACGATACCATACAGCAAAACCTTCTTAGAAACAGAAGCAACCATCCAATCTGTGTTAAATGAAGCAGGAACAATCGCAAGTGGCGAAGCATTAAAACAGTTGGAATACGGATGAAATGCCAATAGAGGTAGAGGGGAAAATATTGACGAGTAAGGGAAAACAGGGGAAAACGTATCAAACGCCCTATGGCAGGATCGTCATAAACCGCAACGTTTATCAAGCGAGTACAGGAGGAGCAACATACTGTCCGTTAGCAGTAGATGCAAGGATCATCATTACCTCAACGCCAAGATTAGCCAAGCAGATCAGCCACAAATATGCAGAAATGAGTAGTGTGAGACTAGTCGAAGACTTACAAGAGAATCATGGAAGAGATGTACATCGTTCCTTCGTGCAAACCTTAGTCGAGGCACTTGACAGTCTCAAGCTTGGATCGATACTCATTGTCACATCCTTAAACATGAAGTTGAGAAGGCTTCTAGGTTACTTGCAGAGATGCAAACTATTCAACCCAATCGTGTTTCTCAATCGATTCTCCAAGGGCTTCAAGATGCTATTACTTATTTTCGCAATCATCATCACCAAGTGCTTTATGTTGAAGCCATCTCCTCGAATTTACCAATCGGTTCGGGGATCACCGAATCGGCTTGCAAAGTAATTATCAAGGCTCGGTTGGGGTGTTCTGGCATGAAATGGAAAGATTGGGGCGCTTCTGTAGTTTTGAGCCAACGACCTTTGTCTTACACCAAAGGTCGTTGGCAGCAATTCTGGTCTAAAGTCAATCGCTATGGTTTCTCTCTCTAATTCCTACATCAAATTTTGGTCACACCCTCCTAAATGAGTTGTAAGGTTTGGCGGGTTGTGAAATTGCTCTCCTTCAGGACACAATCTCACAATCCTCTTAAGATTTCTATACAAAAAGTGAAAAATAGAATCAAACCTCAAAAAGGAGATCTAATGATTTGTGCGGCATCTTCTTTTTTGATTAACCTCAGTTCAGATTAATTTCAAGCTATCTCCTAAAGAGGTTTCGAGGCGCGAAACCTCTTTAGGAACCCAAACAGTAAAAGCCTCGCGAAGCGAGGTTTTTACTGTTTGGGCTTTTAAAATTTTGTCGCTTATCCTGAACTGACGTTTTATTAGGATTACTCAGGCATTGTGTCTTGGCAATCCTAATCAAACGTTAGTTCGATGAAAGCAGAAAATGGTAAGCGATTCTTACCATTTTCTGACATTTGCGGCGTGCGAAGCACGCTGCAAATGGTTATATTGAACTTACTTCAAATATACCAGACTATTTTAGTCTGGTATATTTGACGACTATAAATCCCTGTGTTAGAGTGCATCTCAATCAAGAAATTACATAAAAACCTTTAACGAATAGAAAGGCAACCAAGAACATGACTGCAACGATTGTTTCTCCTTACACCAGCGATCGCGTTGATACATTTAGTAATCTCAAGTGCAAAGAGTGCGGTGCAGAATATGAAGCCAAAGCGATGCATGTTTGCGAACTGTGCTTTGGTCCTCTAGAGGTTGCCTATAACTATGATGCGATCGCCGCTAGAGTCAGCCGTGAAACTATTCAAGCTGGTCCCCTCTCAATCTGGCGCTATCGCGATTTCCTTCCAGTCAAGACTGACGACTATATCGATGTATCCACTGGCATGACTCCTTTGATCAAGGCAAACCGCCTTGCCAAGCGTCTCGGCATCAAAAATCTCTACATTAAAAATGATGCTGTGAACATGCCCACCTTGAGCTTCAAGGATCGGGTGGTATCTGTAGCCCTCAGCCGCGCCCGTGAACTTGGATTTACCACTGTTGCTTGCGCTAGTACTGGCAACCTTGCCAACTCCACCGCCGCGATCGCTGCCCATGCAGGCTTAGAATGCTGTGTGTTCATTCCCTCCGACCTCGAAGCAGGTAAAGTCCTCGGTACAACCATTTACAATCCCAAAGTTTTCTCGGTACATGGTAATTACGACCAAGTAAACCGTCTTTGTTCAGAAGTAGCCAACACTCACGGGTGGGGCTTTGTCAATATCAACCTCCGTCCTTATTACTCTGAAGGTTCCAAGACCCTTGCCTATGAGGTTGTCGAACAACTCGGATGGAAGTTACCTGATCACATCGTTGCACCTCTGGCTTCTGGCTCTCTATTCACCAAGATTTACAAAGGCTTCAATGAATTTGTGAAGGTTGGCTTAGTCGATGACAAAGCTGTTCGATTCAGTGGCGCACAGGCTGAAGGTTGTTCACCGATCGCTGCTGCTTACAAAGAAGGTCGCGACTTTATCACCCCTGTTAAGCCTAAAACCATTGCAAAGAGCTTGGCGATCGGTAATCCTGCGGATGGTATCTATGCGATCGACATTGCTCACAAGACCAACGGCAATATTGAGTCAGTAAATGATGATGAAATTATCCAAGCAATGAAGCTGCTTGCTGAAACTGAAGGTATCTTCACTGAGACTGCTGGCGGTACGACGATTGCTGTTCTTAAGAAATTAGTGGAAGCTGGCAAAATCGATCCTGAAGAAACCACTGTTGTCTACATCACAGGCAATGGCTTGAAAACTCAAGAAGCAATCCAAGGCTATGTTGGTGAGCCATTCTTGATTGAGCCAAAACTTGACAGTTTCGAGCGTGCGCTAGAGCGTTCCCACACCCTAGATAAACTAGAATGGCAAACTGTATCCGTCTAATTTTATCCGTTTCCTAAAAAACAAGAGCAGTGCAAAGCACTGCTCTTGTTTTTTATAGTCGGGAATTATGGAATCTGAATTTAATCCGCTTATACCAAATCATAAAAGAGAGACAATAAATAGAGCATCAAAGTATGGAATCTCTACTGCCTTCTCTGATACAAGAGGAAATTCCCTCTTGGTTGCCCTGCTGTGCTAGCGGCAAAAAATTCATGCCCTAAGTTCCACGTAAAATCAATTATTAGGTAGCTAGGCATCAAAAAGCTGAAGATGCAGCTAAGATCCCCGACTTTTTCTTGGCAATCTATAGATTAGTTCTGCTAGTCACCAAATCGGGGATTTGGGTAATTACAGTTTTCTTTTGCTGACCTACCTATGGCGATCGCATAGCCTCTCTTTCAAAAAGTTTCTTGGTTTGGGTTTGAGTGCAAAGCGCTATAAGTAAGATTTTAAATTTGGTGTAGACTGAATCAATTAATTTTTAACAAAAATTTCTCATGGATATCATTACACCACTTGTGAGTTTTCTGGCTCCTCATTTGCCGACACTTTTAGCATTAGGGAATAAAGCCTTGGGCAAAGGGGCTGAGAAGTTGGGTGAAAAAGGGGCTGAAGAAATTTTTAAGAAGCTATCGCCTCAGTTAGAGACTAAACCCAGTGCTAAGGAAGCGGTGGTTTATGTTGCGGAAAATCCTGATGACGCGGATGGGTTGGGGCAGTTGCGTTTGCAATTAAAGAAGATTCTGGAGGCTCCAGAGAATGCGGTTTTGAAGGCGGAAATTGCGAAGATTTTAGAGGGAGAAGAGGCTACGGAGAAGGGCAAATTCAATATTAATGCTCAGGGTGCGAATATTGGGGTAATCGGCGATCGCGCCAAGATTGACAATATGAATTTTGAGAAGAAATCCTAAATTTGCACCAATAATCATCAATAATCACCAGATTATTTCTATTCGTTCTTTTTGGTCGTTAAGGACTGCTCTCTTAACTGATGAGTGAATCTCAATACAGCATTAATGCTCAAGGTGCGAATATTGGAGTAATTGGCGACCATGCCCAAGTCACCCAAAATATCTATCTGCAATCGGTTGATTATCAAAGATTGGTGGAGCAGATTCGGGAGACTCAGGAAAGTTTGGAAGATGTGCCAGCGTCTAAACCAGAAAGGCGTTTGAAACTTGCTGGGCGACTGCAAGAACTGAAGGAGCAGTTAGAGGAGTTTAAGAGTAACGTTTTTAAGTTATATGAAACTTTTACTAAGATTGAGATTAATACGGAACGGTTAAGGCAGGCTAAGGCGCATTTTGATAAGGGGGAATTTCGAGAGGCGGATGCGGTGCTGAAGGCGAAGGAGATGACCGAGGATCTCGATAAGCTGATCGAGAGGGAGAGGCAACTGGATCGCCAAAGGGACAATGTGAGGGACAGTAAAGAGCAGATCGCTAACGAGTTTTTAATTAAGGCGCGGCTATGGTCAACTTTTTATGACCAACCGAATCGTTTAGAGCAAACTTGTGAATATTTTGAAGAAGCTTTACGAGCGGCTCGGACAGGTGAAAACTTGTTTGAATATGCAGTATTTTTGCAAGCGCATTATAAGCTCAAGCAAGCGGAACAGCTATATCAAGAAGCCTTAGAGATTTATCGAGAATTAGCGACCGAGAACCGTGCTACTTTTCTGCCAGTTGTGGCAATGACGCTGAACAATTTGGCGATTTTGCATAGGAATACCAATAAATTGGCGATTGCCCTGTCGGAATATACGGAAGCCTTAGAGATTTATCGAGAATTAGCGCCTGAGAATCCTGATACTTTTCTGCCAGTTGTGGCAATAACGCTGAACAATTTGGCGATTTTACATTGGAATACCAATGAAATGGCGAGCGCCCTGTCGGAATATACGGAAGCCTTAGAGATTTATCGAGAATTAGCGACCGAGAACCGTGCTACTTTTCTGCCCAAAGTGGCAACAACGCTGAACAATTTGGCGAATTTGCATAGTGATACCAATGAAATGACGAGCGCCCTGTCAGAATATACGGAGGCTCTACAGATTAGGAGAGAATTAGCGACCGAGAACCGTGCTACTTTTCTGCCCAAAGTGGCAACAACGCTGAACAATTTGGCGAATTTACATCAGAATACTAATGAAATGGTGAGCGCCCTGTCGGAATATGCGGAGGCTCTACAGATTAGGAGAGAATTAGCGACCGAGAACCCTGCTATTTTTCTGCCATACGTAGCAATGACGCTGAACAATTTGGCGGCTTTGCATTGGAATACCAATGAGATGACAATCGCCCTGTCGGAATATACGGAAGCTCTAAAGATTTATCGAGAATTAGCGATCCAGAATCCTGCTACTTTTCTGCCATATGTGGCAGGTACGCTGAACAATTTGGCGATTTTGCATAGTGATACTAGTGAAATTACCCTAGCAATGTCGGAATATCAAGGGGCTTTGCAGATTTATCAAGATTTTGCGAAAAAGAGTCCTGCTGCTTTTCAGCCAAAGGTAGAGATGGTACTTAAAAATATAGCGATTTTGCAAAATGCGATTGATGAAAGGAATATCTCTGGGATTGAGAATGGACAATCCTCACCCACAAAGCCGAGAAGTAGGTCAATAAAATCACGTTCTTGGATGCAAAATATTTGCCGAGGTATCAAAAATTTGTTTAGACAGAGTTAACCCATAAATTGTTAGTGTGATTATTTATTCTCGCCCATAGATATAGATCTGTAGATACTGTCTTGAGTACCAGAAAGTCAAGAGGGAATTTGAACAAAATTAGGATCGAAAGAACGCTGAGA
>NZ_NDHW01000237.1 GCF_002251945.1 Pseudanabaena sp. SR411 | reverse complement strand
CTGCGCCAGATTAACTCATAGAGTTGATGCTGTTTGGCACTGAGATGGTCTCTAACCGTTTTTGGAGTAATACTCAAATAGGTAGGACGAATCGCTTCATGGGCTGATTGAGCAGTCGCCTGTTCACGATGACGAGTAGTTTTCTTAGGGACGTTATCAGGATCGTGTTTCGATAGCCATTCTTTTACCTCAGCACAAAACTCAGGAGCGAGACTAGTGCTATCAGTGCGGTGATAGGTAATCAACCCTTTGCGACCTTGGGGCAAATCGACACCCTCAAACAACTCTTGAGCCACCTTCATCGTCTCTTCAGGTGATAGCCCTAATCTTACAGAAGCTGCTTGCTGAAGCGAACTGGTGATGAAAGGTGGCAATGGTGATTTTTGAGCAGTGACACCCGTAGCTTCGCGAACGATATGGGGATGATTACGCGCTACTTGAATAATTCGGGCAGCTTCCGCTTCCGACAATACCCGTTTTGACTCCACCGTAGATTCCGCATTCACTTCCGATGCATCATCCGTGACATCCTGATCGTCAAGCACAGGTTCAATCTCACTACTACCCGCATAGAAAGCCGTGAATCCTTCAGTATATTCTGTCCATACCGACCAGTAAGTAATCGGCACAAAGGTATTAATCTCCCGTTCACGCTGACAGACAATGTGCAGAGCCACCGACTGTACCCGACCAGCCGAGCTACCGCCACTTGTCCGCCGCACGAGCGGCGATACCTTAAACCCAATCAACCGATCTAAGCATTGCCTAGCCCGTTGCGCGGAAATCAGGTTTAAATCTAACTGATGAGCATTGGTGATCGCCGCCTTAACCGCCGTAGGCGTAATCTGGTTATAGACAGCCCGTTTGGGATTACGAAGATGCAGTTGCTGTTGTAAATGCCATGCTATCCCCTCACCCTCGCGATCGCCATCGGTAGCAAGTACAACTTCTGAAGCATTCTTCACCGCCGCCCGAAGTTTAGCGACTACCTGTTGTCCTTTGCCTTCCGTCAATTGGTAACGACATTCAATTTTGTTGGTATCTGAATGCATGGTAAAGCCCAAGCTATCTTCACCATCTTTGGCAAGTTCCGTAAAGTGACCAAAGGAAGCTTCCACTTGCCATTCACTGCCAAGGATGGCTTGGATGGTTTTGCACTTGGATGGAGATTCAACGAGTAACAGCTTTTTCATATTTTTATACCTGTGTAAACTTTATCTTGAATCTGGCTTAACTTTCATTTCTAGGATTGGGTTATACTGTCATCCCAGACTAACAGCTAATTTATGAGTGATCTAATCGATTCCTATCAGCAATTAATCGATCGCATTGGTGAATGCTTAGTACAGGGGCAGCAACGCGCCTTTGAGCAGGTTAATACGCTTTTGGTAGAAACTTATTGGCAAATTGGGCAGTACATTGTGGAGTTTGAGCAGAAGGGGAATGAGAGGGCAGAATATGGTTCAAGGTTGTTAACTCAATTATCACGGGATTTGAAAACAACTTATGGCAAGGGATTTAGTCGCCGTAATGTCTTGGATATGCGCCGCTTTTATGTTAGCTATCCAAAATGGCAGATGGTGTCTGCCAAATTAGGTTGGTCGCATTACACGGAGCTTTTGGCGATTTCGGATGATTTAGCTAGATCGTTTTACGAGCAACAATGCATACGCGATCGCTGGAGCGTGAGGGAATTAAAGCGCCAGAAGGATTCGGCTTTGTTTGAGCGAGTTGCCATGAGTAAGGATCGAGCAGAGATTCTTGCCTTGGCTCAGAAAGGACAGATTATCGAGTCAGCGCGGGATGTGGTGAAAGATCCCTATGTGTTTGAGTTCTTGGATTTGCCAGATCGCAATTATCATGAGAGTGAATTAGAAAATCGGTTGATTGTGCAGTTAGAGAAGTTTTTACTAGAACTGGGGAAGGGATTTGCATTTATTGGGCAACAGTACCGAATTACGTTAAACAATACGCATTTTTATGTGGATTTAGTGTTCTATCACCGTATTTTGAAATGTTTTGTCTTAATTGACTTGAAAACAAGGGCGGTGCGGCATGAAGATATAGGACAGATGAATATGTATCTAAACTATTTTCGTGCCGAAGAGAGCATGGAAGATGACAATGAACCGATTGGCATCGTGTTGGCGCGAGATAAGGATGAGATTCTAGTGGAGTATGCCACGGGAGGAATTTCCAATCAGCTTTTTGTATCGAGATATCAGCTATATCTGCCCGATGTCGAGGCTTTAAAGCAGGAGTTGAGGAGGCTTTTGGATGAGAGCGATCGCTCTAATTAACTTGTGTTGTACATGATACAAGCCTCAGTGGATAATTGGAATTTGGTAAACATTGTTATTTCTGATTTTCAAGAGGTTTGGTTTGCTGTGCATTCAACATGGCGACAGCCCTACTGATATTGGCTGCATCTCTATCAGTGACATTGGATTCAATGATTTTCCCCTGCGACTCTACCAAAATCGGATTAACAGGACGATCCTTTGCCTTTAAAGTCATCGTATCCGAGTTCTTTTCGAGACTGAACTTGTAATTCCCCTTACCATCAGGACGCTCGAAAACAAGATTATTACCATCTTCTTTACCCTGAACTTGCAGCAATTCTCGACAATCACGCGCCAGCTTCAGGTCACGTTCATCATTAGTTGCTTTATCAGTAGAAGTCTGCGAAGTTTCCTGTTCAGCACCATCGCGTTTATTTTCGGTTTTGTCTTTACCCAGTTTAGCTAAGCCATCAAACATCGACAGAGCCATCGCTTGAATCTGGGCTGCATAATTAATCTGGTTCTGCTCTTGAATAGCAACACTCACCAATTGAGCTTCATTACTGTCGGAATTGGGATTACTGCTTGGTGCATAAGCCAAATCCCATTCTTCATCGAATATATCGTCTTTATCTTCCATCGTAAAATCCGTCAAATTAATTGGATAATTCTCTCGTTCAGCGATCGCTAAAATGTTGACTATGTGAATATCGACAAGCTGGTTAAAAGCCGTCACAAACTGGGCGATATTAACATCAGGATTAGCGGTAATCATCGTGTTTTCCTAGCGCTCTAGCTGGGGTTTAATAGGCTCTACTTTCAAGCGCGGCAATTTATCGGCAACTGAGGCAGGTTGATCCATGCGTTGAAAGATCTGTTTGAAACTAGCCAAATCCTCTGGAGTCATTGACTGAGCAGTGATTTGTCCTTTGTCAGTTCGTAGAATGTTTTCCCCCCTATCGTTAGCGATCGCGATGTCGCCATCTTCATTCCGTTGCAAGGTATAGTTCTCACCCTTAAAAGTCTCTCTTCCCGTCTGTCTAAGAAAATTATCGACAACGACAACCGCTCTAGAACCAGCAGGAGCCAAATCTCCCTTCTTGGCGATCGCAGTGGGATAACCCTGCTTTTGGGTCAGGTCAGCCAGATCGATATTGGTGGTCTGCACAGCAGTTTGCGTAAAGTCGATTTGCTGGTCGAGCGTGGTGCGATCGGCAATAAAAACAGCACGATTGTTGGCTAACTCAAACTTGGCGATTTCAGTGCCACCTTGCTCAGAGATCGCATAGACATTATCTTGAGACTGAATCCTATAGGCTTCAGCTTCATATTTACCATCAACACCTAACTTGGTAACTAAAGCCACTGAGACAGCCGCCATCACTTGTTGCCTAAAATCATCAAACAATAAAGGATTAGAGCGCCCCAACTCATCGAGATCGCTTACACCATCGCCATCCGTATCCCTACTTCGAGGGTTTAACCCCATGCGGATCTCATCTACATCTTTTATGCCATCACCATCGGTATCGCGACTGAGCGAGTCAGATTGCTCCTGTTTAGTAGTAATCTCGCGTGACTCAACATCGATGTAGTTTTTCTTTGCCAAGACTGGCATCGGCGGCTGTGATGATTGGGAAAGTGGATGGCGATCGCTACCAGATAAAGGCGATGGCTTAATTGGCGAGTTCGGCAACATCGCAAAATCAGGTTCATCTTTATCGCGATTGCGTGGGTTGGCGATGACAATACTGGTATCTGTCACAGGGTTAGGAGTATTGGAAAGATCGGGTGCAGCCTGATATCTGCGCCACCAATCATCCATGATGTCCTGATCCCATTCCTTTGCTACCTTGTCCCACGCCGCATCACTGAAACCAGATGGTTGCGCCGCAGTTTCTTGTTTACCTGCATCTCCTTTTTGCTGTTCATCCTCTTTCTTAGCTAGCAGAAGTTTCAGCAACTCGGCTAAAGCCTCAATCGTAGTTTGAGCGATCGCTAGTTGTTGGGAATTTGCTTGTGATGCTTCCGATGATTGAATAAAGACCATGATGTATACCTCTATAAACCTTCAGCCCAAGCAGGAACAGACTTGGGTGTTGCAGGAGTATCCTTCGCAGGTAAAGGAAAGTTATCTAGAAAGTAATCCTTACGAGCCAAGATCGCCGCGTCGGTAATCGGGATTTGATGCCCTTCCTGCTCTAGTTCAACTTTCAGAGCCTCCCATCTGGATTTACTGTTTTCTGCCCGATCTGCATCAACTTTAGGGATTTTGATATTGCAGCGACGGGGAACATTCGCTTCTTTCTTGGAGCTATAACCAGGGGAAATGAGAATACAGTTACCTTGCGGTAATTTGAGAAAATCCTCTGGTGCAAATAGTTTGCGAGTTCTTTCCTGATCCGATGTACTTGTGCTAGTTTTACCGCCGCCCGAACTTCGTGATTTTGACTTGTATTTGAGATGTTCGTCACCGAGATAGTCCGAGAAAATCTTTGCTGATTCAGGTTCGAGGGGATTGAAAATTGCTTTAGTGGCACAACCACCGAAAATTGCCCTAGACACCTCTTTGCCATAGGTTTCTTCTAACTGAACGAGGTTTTGGAAACCCAACATACAAGAAAGTCCATCCTCACGGTGAACGTTTAGCCATTGGACAAGACTTGGTAAATAGAGGGTTGGCAACTCATCGATCGCCACAAGGAGAGGATCTTCTCGTTTACTCGTGACATTGCGGGTGACAATCATATGCAGGACAGTCGCTAACAGCGGTGCAACCACATCTTGTTTTTCGCGCTTCATGCCGATCACCAGCAGATGTTTACCTTTCAAGTTCATCGGAATCGTGGTCTTGCCGCAGAAAACACTGAGAATATCAGGAGACATGAAACGACTGAAGAGAATACTCGCCGTCGAGATTACCGAGGCAACCGTTTTCTCAGAGTCAGCCATCGAAATCAACTGTCCAAAACTGGTTTCTACCCAAGTCGGTAGATTCGCATTTTGGACTCTGGCGGGAAGATTATTCGCGCCTAATGCCTTGGCACAGAAAATAATATCGGGATAAGGCGTTGTCTTGGCTAGTAACAGTACGGCTTGAATCAGTTGATCGCCGCTATTGGTAAAGAAAGGATCTTCATTACCTTTGCCTCCTGATTTAAAGTTGCGATTCAGGACGATCGCTACCTGTCTTGCCATATCCACATCCGTCGCATCGCGAATGAAGTCAAGGGGATTACAGATTCCACTTTCAGGAAAGCTAGGGGCAAAGATGCTGACCTTGTATCCTGCATCCGCCGCGATTCCCGCAATCCGTGAGGACTGCTCAGCATATTTGTAGTCGTAGAGAATAATCGGAAATCCTTGGTCGATCGCGCTACGAATCGCAGGATCGATCACTCCATAGGTTTTACCCGAACCAGTGCCACCTAGCACGGCAATGCCGCGATTAGCATCGGGTAGCCAAATTGTCCGATCTGTTTTTGACACCTGAATGACTTTAGGCTTTTCGCCCTCAATTGGCTTTTCGTGATTGGGTGTCGCCACGCCTGGGCTGGAGATTAGTTCAGCAGGGAAAACTAATTTAGGCTTAACCACAAACAAAGTTAGCTTATTGCGTTCGCGACGGTTAATTTGCTCCTTAGCTTTTTTTCGCGCCGCCGCAATCTCTGTCCCACCAACCCAATGAGCATGATCCAATTTGTTTTTGCTACTACCGCCTGTCCGACACAGTAAAACCATGCCGACAATACAAGCCGCAATAATTCCACCTGTGGGTGTAAATAGCTGACTGGTAATGAAAGCAATTTCGGGTGGTAATCCTGTGGAGTTAGACTTTTTCTGTTCTACGGGAGCAGCACTATCAACGGTTGATGCAGATTTGAGGGCAATTCACCTGTCCATGTCATCAGGCAATATTTCGGACAGTTTAAAACCTCGTATTGCCGATCCTGTATAGAGATAGTATTTTGGTCTTTATTTAAATCCCCGTTAGCGTTTGAGCTAACAGATATGAGATGAAAGTACTACCCCGTAAAGGTTATAGGCTCGTTAAAAAAATGTCCGAAATATTGAAAAATATAATATAATGAAAATTCCACTATTAAATTTAGTAGTTTAAGTGGCGTTAACAATGCAAAAAATTGACTCTTTAGAGACTCAGCCAAGAGAGGATATGAATACATATCCACAAATTTTATTTGTCAAGCTAGAAGGAACTCAGAGAAAAAAAAAGTTATTCGGAACGTTTGAGATTGACGACAAAAACAGAATTGATTTGAGTCTTGTTTTGAGGTTTGGTAAATACTTAGAAAATATACCTTTGGGCAGTGTAACTTTTGGATTAAAGGGTGGGCATCTAAAACTAAGTATAAAGAATGGGAAAATTCCTACTAAATCATGCTACCCAAATCAGTTGTTTGATAACCTTGAGGTAGAGATTCAAACTGAGCAAGGGAAGGAAAATCAATTTGGTGTTGAGGTTTCTAATTCTCAAAAAGACGGAATTAGTGGCAAAGGTATTTTCGGTGGTAAGCAGCTTTCTAAGCAATCACAGAAGGTGAAATTTTCTGCATCTCAAGTGACAATTAGCGGAACTGAAGAAAACCCGACTTGGACATTTAATAACAGGAAAGACAACTCAACTTTTGAGGTTTTTGAAGGTCAATATAGCATTCCAAAGCTAGGAATCTTGCAAATCTTACAAAGGACATGTGAAGTTGAAGCTAGATTTGAAGTTTCACTAAAAGATATTTATGTTACAGATGCTAGTGGACTGTATTCACCAAATATGGATCGAGATAGTCAAGTAGTTTTAGATAGAGCTATTGCAAATTTGTTTTTAAAACATAGGTTAGGATCTTATTTAAGCAAAGTATATTTACAATTTAATTAATTATGATTAACGATGAAAATTTTGAACAAGAAGCTCAGCAATTAATTGAGAAGATTTCTGGAGCAAAAAATACAAGTTTTTTTGATCTGGCTAAGATTGCAGATCTTGACTTACTTAAAGATTTTGCTGGCTCTGATATGAGTGGGACAAATCTGAGCAATGGAATTTTAAGGAATGCTGATTTAAGAGAAACTGATTTAAGAGGGGCTGATTTAAGTCATGCAGATTTAAGAGAAGCTAATTTGAGTGGAGCTAATTTGAGTGGAGCTAATTTGAGTGGAGCTAATTTGAGTGGAGCTAATTTAGAAAGATCTAACTTAACAGAAGCTTTAATCACTAAGACTACTAATTTTGAAAAGGCAAACGTAAAGTCAATGATTTTTGGGGGAGAAAGATTGCTCATCCAAACAATCAAACAAGAACTTGTAAGAAGAGGGGCAATATTTAAAGATGATAAGCCAACCCGACCAGTGTATAGAATGGATCGAAGGATTATGTCCGTGGAACCTTTACAAAATCAGGCAGTTCCCTCAGTGTCTTTTGCCTCACGTAGTAGTACAAGCTCATTTAGTAATAACCTTAAGTCGGTATTGATTTCTCATCCTGACGTTGAAGCAGTGGAGATTAGGGGCGAACGCAACACCGATGGAATGACTCGGAATCGTAGATCTTTGCGCCAAGGTGGAACTGATCGAAAAGCTAAAAACATCTCCGCTTTTATTGTCTTAAAAGATGAAATTAAACCTAGTCCCGAATTAAAAGTTATCCTGCAACAACATGTAGTAGAGCAGAGCAGAACTGGTGAAATTACTATTACTATTCCTCTTGAAATACATTTTACTAAAGTACTACCTAAAACTGCATCTAGAAAAAAGAAGGGTCGCAGATTTCGACCAGATCCCGACTTAAAAAGAAGAAGGAAAGGTAGGACTAGCTTGAGCGATCGCGGGCAAGGACAAGACTAGAAAAGCGATTAGTCCTGCGATGGAATATTTCTGACATGGTAAAAAGCTCATAACCATAGAACTCAACAACTGATAGAAGTTAATTAGAAAGTCACCGACTGATTCACAAATACCTGTAGTTCTTTACCTGCGGGGATAAAGAAGACATTAGGACGGGTTTTGATTTCTTCGA
>NZ_NDHW01000236.1 GCF_002251945.1 Pseudanabaena sp. SR411 | reverse complement strand
AGAGCCGAAACAGTGTTTCAATCCCTAAAAGGGTTTCAGAGGCTTTGAAGCACCTTCATCTTAGTCGCTACCATAGGCTTAGACCCGTTTCAATCCCTAAAAGGGTTTCAGAGGCTTTGAAGCGCGGATTGTACTGGTGGGATGGAGTTTATATGGCAGTGTTTCAATCCCTAAAAGGGTTTCAGAGGCTTTGAAGCAGATAGACATTTTGAAATCAGAGTTGATGGCTTTAGTTTCAATCCCTAAAAGGGTTTCAGAGGCTTTGAAGCGGATGTAATGTCTAGCAGCAATACGCGATATCTGGTTTCAATCCCTAAAAGGGTTTCAGAGGCTTTGAAGCGAACCACATTCGCAGAAGAAGCAACCGTCACTTACGTTTCAATCCCTAAAAGGGTTTCAGAGGCTTTGAAGCCGCATCGCACCGCCGTCTCACCTGTCTTACTGGCTGTTTCAATCCCTAAAAGGGTTTCAGAGGCTTTGAAGCCGAATCAAGGGCAATGTGGAGGCGATCGCACTTAGTTTCAATCCCTAAAAGGGTTTCAGAGGCTTTGAAGCTGTATAGATTTAGTTGATGTAGCCACTAATCTTTGGGTCATGTTTCAATCCCTAAAAGGGTTTCAGAGGCTTTGAAGCGCACTTGCCAATCAGCATGAGTTGCTTGATAGCATCCTCATGTTTCAATCCCTAAAAGGGTTTCAGAGGCTTTGAAGCAGCCGCAACACGAGTGATCGTCGGCTTCCGACGAGTTTCAATCCCTAAAAGGGTTTCAGAGGCTTTGAAGCAATAGCTTTAGCTCTAAGTCTGAATAGCATTTATTAGTTTCAATCCCTAAAAGGGTTTCAGAGGCTTTGAAGCATCGCTTTGCGCCACTGCACTAATTCATTCCACTGTTTCAATCCCTAAAAGGGTTTCAGAGGCTTTGAAGCTAAATCTTCTGAAATATATTTGCCATGGCAATTTTGTTTCAATCCCTAAAAGGGTTTCAGAGGCTTTGAAGCATTTCCAAACAACTTGGCGAAAATCTTTTTTATAGTTTCAATCCCTAAAAGGGTTTCAGAGGCTTTGAAGCTAGGAACTGTTTCCGAAGCGCTGTATGCAATTGGTTTCAATCCCTAAAAGGGTTTCAGAGGCTTTGAAGCTTTCCTCTTCCCTGTCGCGTATAAGCGGGATATCGTGAGGTTTCAATCCCTAAAAGGGTTTCAGAGGCTTTGAAGCGTAGCGATCGCCTATCCAATCAATTCTCTACTAGGTTTCAATCCCTAAAAGGGTTTCAGAGGCTTTGAAGCCAGGTCGGAAGTATGAACAGATTGCCCAAATTATGAAAGTGTTTCAATCCCTAAAAGGGTTTCAGAGGCTTTGAAGCATCCAAATGTCTCTAAAAACATCTTAATACAGCTTGTTTCAATCCCTAAAAGGGTTTCAGAGGCTTTGAAGCTTGGTGGCGATCATGGATGCAGAGTTACCAGTAGTAGTTTCAATCCCTAAAAGGGTTTCAGAGGCTTTGAAGCCGCCCGCGCTTGTGAAGTATATCATATTTAGTTTTCAAGGTGCATTTGCGCGAAGCATACAAATTGTAGCAGATTTGAACCTGCTGAACAGGTTTTACAACTTCCACCAACCAATACAAAACTATATTTACCAAAACATTCCAGACTTGCGCGAATCGACCAACTCGCCCGATCACCCTCAAAAACATACCTACCAAGACTTGTAAAATACCAAATTGCATACTATTAAAAAAACATCCACCAACTCGCGCAACCAATGAACCAGAAATCAAGCGAAAAATATTGTATTATCCCGCACCTGTTCACCGCCAATACGTTCTATTTTAGGCTGACAGCAAGCACATAGCGTATAAAAACGGATACTATCCTCATCAGGCTTGATTAACTTACTCAAACGCGATCGCAGTTTGGCATATTGAGCATCCGTCAGCTCACACTCAAACACACTAAACTGCATCCATTGCCCATAGGACTTGAGTATCTTATGAATCTTAGTACGGCGCTTATCCTCAGAGATATCGTAGGAAATAACTAGGAACATTACTTCATCACCAAAGGAGGATACTTATCTATCTCATCCATTAGATACTTAGCTAAAAGCCTAGCCTGAAGCTCAAAAGCCTCTTGATAAGTACATTTACACCCCATTACAGGATGCTTAAATTCTGACTGTTTCTTCTGCTCGTACAGCGTTAAGAAAACTTTTCTCGCCTCATTAGATAGAGAAATCGCCTTGCTCAAAGGTTCAGAAGTAAAATCTTTGGGCGCGATCGCCTTACGATTAATTGCCGACAACACGATCGCATCAACAATCAAGGGGCGAAACTCTTCCATTAGGTCAAGAGCAAGACTGGGGCGACCATAGCGCTCCGTATGCAAATAGCCAAGATAGGGATCGAAACCGACAATATTTAATGCTCCCTGCACATCATGACGTAATAGAGAATAGCCAAAACTCAACATTGCATTCACAGGATCATTCGGTGGACGGCGGTTGCGAGTCGTAAAGCTAAAACCATCAGCGCGAATTAATTTGGGGAAGGCTTGCCAATAAACAGCGCTGCCATGTCCCTCCACACCCCGCAAACTGGGAATTTCTTGATGCAGACTAATCGAATCGATCGCCCGTTCGAGAGCATCAATCGCCTTTTGCAAGTCATTATCAGGATAATCCCGCATATGCCGCATCAATGACCCACGATAATTTTTTAACTTACCGCGCACAAAGGCTTGCACTATATGAATTGCCTTTGGTGTTTCGCCATCCGCTGCCCACTGCGATCGCCGCACAAAAATATTCTTAGTTAACTCAGGTTCCAAACGACCGAGAAAGCGCCCCGTTCCTGTCATAAAAGACATCGGGATTTTGCGCTCCAACAGTTCTATCACCGCCGCAGGAGAAATTGTGGCACGACCGAGGATTACTAATCCATCAATTTTGATTAACGGTACATCTAGAATTTGTTTTTTCTCAGCCTTCACCGTTAAACGTTCATCGGTCTTGCCAATAAACGAGTCATCTTGACTTACATAAACCGTTCCCATTGTTTTTAAGCTCCTTCCTTATATTTACTAACCTTTTCCTTCGCCATCGGTACACACTGAGTAAACAGACTGCAACCTTTGCAACGATTGCCATAGATTGCAGGAGGCATTTTGCCAGTTTCCATCATTTGCGAGATCTCGGTAATTGCCGTGATCGCCTCATTCCGCAACTCAGATGTAATCTCAATCTCTTGTCTCTGGTGCGTTTGAGCATAATAAACATAGCCCTTAGTAATCGTTTTACCCGTCATCTCTTCTAAGCAGAGCGCCTGAGCCACCACTTGCATCGCATCGTTATCCCATTCCCCTTTGTGACCGCGTTTGTATTCAATAGGATAGAGATTACCATCAACTTCTTCAATCAAATCCGACTTGCCGATCAATCCGTATTGTTCCGACTTTAACCAGATCGCCCTGACTTGCCATGTCTCCTCCCGTTGATTTTCGCCAACCGTATGCACGCGCTGATGTAAATCTGTCCCCTCAATCGTGTAATGATTTTCGACAAATTCTCCTGCACAAAACATCCGCCAACATCGATGAGGGCAGTAGGCATATTGGTTTAAAGCGGCGATGGGGATTGGCTCATTCATACTCGTCTCGCTATTCCCATTCCCATTGTGGTTTTGCGTCCAATTCCTGCAAACATTGCAAAGTCTGCTAGGGCATTAATTTGTTTGATTGTATCTGGTGAGGCATCACCAAGAATTCGATAACCAATCTCACCGACACAACCGATAAAACTATGGGTGTCATAGTTCTTGACAACTTCTGTCTTGATGTCAAATTTACTGGGAAAAATATATTCGATAATTTCAGGATTAATTGGGATTTCGCTATAGGTGTTCCAGCGATCGCATAGGCTTTTAAATACATTGTCGCGAGTGGGTAATGGTGAATCGTATTTACCCTGACGGAAAGCGGTGGGAGTGGCAAGGTGAAAGGCGATCATTTTTTCTGTATCTGAGGCGCGATCGTAGATTTGCTGATAGGTGGCGAAATTTGCCCAAGGTTGATTTGATTGGGGTGTGCCGAGAATACTGGTAATATAGAGGTCAGCAGAACCAAGGTGAAAGGCGCGATCGGGATTGAGATTGAGCCAGAGTCCAGTAAGTTTGCTAAATAAAACCTCATCTAATAGCGTGATGCGCCACCAGCAGGGAGTTGAGGTGGGGATTTCTTGATTGTGCCAAGAGAGGCTTTTAGCTTTTAGCTGTTGGCTTTTAGCTTTTTTTAGATTGGGTTTGCTAAAGTTCTGGTCAGAGCTAACAGCTAATCGCCGATCTCTAGTCGCCAATTGAATTGGACTCAACCCAAACCCTTTATTTGCTTTCTCACTATGAAGGCGATCGCCTAATTCTTGATCTACAGAGCTAACTAAGGTTAAAAAAAGTGCGTGAATATGCCGTCCTGTTAGATATTCAGGGTAAATCGGTGTTTTCGGCATAAAATTAACTACGAGGCTATGAGGCATAAATTTTTACTCTTTGGATAATGACCAATCACCAATCACCCCAAAACTATGGATGACATGACCGAAAAAATGCTGGCTTCATCAACTATTGATGATCCAGTAGAAACACGCCAACTTTTTTTAGAGATGGAGGCGAGTCTACCAATCTCTGTCCGTTTTACAGACCATGGAATAAAGGGTTTACAACAACAATTGCCTGACCTAGAGCTAACTAAAGATAAAGTTTTTGCAATTGAGAAGCTACTTTATTCAGGAGATATGGGCGGAATTCTTTGTACTATTTCTTCTGCTGACAATGAGAAACAAACTATTATTTCCATTACTCATCTCAAGTTTGATCCAAGTCATCCTTTAACGGATAGCATTCAGCAATATCAGAGAAAGCGGAGTTTGGCTTTGGCAATTACTAATAGTGGTACAAGGCGATCGGCAGCAAAACCGAAGAGAAAGCGTAGGGGGTTTGGTAGCTAGTCCAAAAGCCCTGATCGCTCTAAAATCCGATCTGACCAGATCTGTGCTTGTGCTGCAACTTCCATTCGTTGCGCTGGATCTGCCCAGATAGTTTTCCAGCGCAATTGCCACAGTGCAAGCTGAATTTGCAATTCCACCAGTTCACCAGCCGTGTCGATGTCAGCATCGTTAGCCGTCCATTCGATGAAAAACTTGCTTTCTCTGATCAAGTATTCAATAGTATTTTGGCTGATTGCCTTACCTGTCAAGGTTTTGATTCGAGCTAGATTTGCTGATAGTCCACCTAAGCGGTTGGGGAGCAAATCACTTAAATATCTTGCTTTTAATGTATTCCAATCTTTCATAGGTTACTCAATAGATTTTTGGCAATTTCTTCGATTTTTACACGAACGTCTGGAAATAGAACCTCTAGTGTTCTATTTCCCTGTTTTGGACGAATATTAATTAGAGATTCATAAGTTACCTCTTGAGCATCTGGATACCAATCGGCTCCCCAAATATTTTGTTGTTCACTACCATCTTCTAGCAAAACGCTCTCACAGTCAGCATGAAATTCACCGCCACCTGCTAAAATTCCACGTTCAATATCGACGGCTAACTTGATATATTCACCAAGTTCTTGCAGCATTTCGTCAATTTGTTCTTTAGTAGCGCGATCGCGAATTAAGTAAATTGTCATAGTTGTTCCTATACCTTAAAGCGATACTCCATACGAGCAGGGATTTTGAAGCCGTCAACATCATAAAAATGTCCGTTTATACTGACATTGCGAATCAGACTAACGGGCGGCATATTTACGGTGTCATAGCTCAAGACTTGGTGAGTAAACATCACATCAAGGGGATTGAGGGGATAAGGAAATATAAAATCTCCATTTCCCTGCTTAACTTTATCTAGCTCTTTGACTATTAACTCAGCTTTACTCATCCATTTACCCAAACGAATCCATTTAGAAAGTTTAGGTAAAGGATTTTGAGACAAGATGAAAAACTCAAAAGCACTTTCGGGCGCGATTTCCTTAGCTCTGCCAAAGCTAGGAATATTAGTCTTAGTCTTTTCCATCTCAACGTGATAGTTATTATTGGCATATTTCCATGTATGCAACACAGAAGTATGTTGCAGCGATCGCGCAGGGGTGACATAGATTCCCACCTCATTGAGTTTGCTCAAATGCTCCTCATACATCGGAACTTGTTCGCGGCAAAAGTAGCGATATTCATGTTCTTCGGATACTTTCGTACCGTAGCGATCGCTATCAACTAGTCCCAAGGCATAGCAAAGGGCGTAGTTATGAATGATCGCTTCGGTTTCATACAAGCGCCCGATCTCACGGGTGGCAAAGTAGAGCATGTCATGTAGCTCAAGCTCACAACGATAGATGTGTGTCATGGTTACTTTGCCTTCGCAGGTTTCTTTTCCTTGTCGTCAGTCTTTTTGGGCTTTGCGATATGCACTGCGGCGTAGGCTTTTGCCTCATCATCAGCTTTTTGCAAAATCGCCTTGATCCCTTCTTCGCTGGTGGTCAGTGCTTTGACTTCATTCAATAAAGCATCAAAATTTGTACCGATAAAATCATGATGTACAGTAAATTCATCGGCTAACAATTCGGCGATCGCTTCTTTAGCATTGTCCAAAACCAAATCCTCACTCAATGGATCAATTGATTGCAGAATGTCAGTGGGGATGCGATCGTAAATTGCCTGTGTCCATTGCAAATTGCTAGTAATTTCACCATCAGCAAACACGACACCAATCAATTCATTACGCACGCGACCAGTGCGAGTCGTTTGCGCTCCATAATGACGAGTTCGCAAAATGTTGTTGAAGACATAGAGAAATCCTGCTTCGGTGGGATCTTTCAGAGTGACAATGCTAGGGAAAAACACTTGTGGACGAATGTGATCTTGTTGATTAATCCGACTAGTGATTTTGCCAACTTCAGAGCCGACTTCACCTTTTGAAGCCATTGTGCCGTTTTCATAGGGAGCATTCAGCGTAAAGGTTTCGTGAGACTCATCAAATGGGGTAATTGAGAAAGCAGTATCAACTACAACCTTAGATTTTTCCGAGCCAGAATCACCGATCGCAAAACCATAGATGATGCAATCAGGATTGTTCATCGCAAATTTAACATTGTATTCGCACTCTTCGGCAGTCATGAATCCATAGTTGCGTAACAATTCACGACCGACTAAGCGCTCAGGTGTGGATTGCTTACGCTTAAACATAGCAAGCCGACTGATGGGAGTCCTATTTTCATTTTTAAGCCCTGCACTGACTCTCGCCTTGTTCAATTCGCCATCAGTTTGAAATAGTGGATAGGATTCAGTCACGCGCACAGTTAGAAAATGAACATATTTTCCCATTGGCTTGTAAGGAATTTCAGAATGAAAGAATTTGGATTCGATGGATTTGAGCAATGTCATGATTAAATTTCCTAAAGTGATGGTTAATTGGTAATGAGTAGTTAAAAAGAGCTAGTCTTGATCGTCATTTTCAGGTTCTTCGATTGCTTCACCTTTGGTTTTACGCTCCTGATTTTCTTGATCCTGTGCAAGTCGATAGAGGAACTCACAGGTATCGCGAATCAAGTTGATTTGCCGACCTGCGAGACGGGCGCGATCGCCTTTAAAAGTCTCCACAAATACATCTTTCACAAAATAATTGGCAAACTCCAGAATCTTCTGGCGCTCCTCTTCGCGATCTTTGAGAATCCATCGCCCCTCGGCAGTGGAAGCATGGACGCGATCAATCAATTTGCAAACTTCAGCGGCGACAACGTGAACTAATGCTTCACCTTCAAAGCTAGGATCGGCTTTAAGGATTGTGCTAGAAGCGACATCGATTGGTTTCAGGACTGCGTTGGCTTTGGGGTTATACGACTTATTCGCACGATAGAACTGACGATAGAGTTCTGTTAGTTTTTGGGGATGATTCAAGGGTGATTGCTCCTGTATTTCTAGTTTAATGGAATTCGTCGAATTTGGAGAATGTTTTGCGTAAGCATCAAAACAGGGATAGAAGTTATAGGTATAAAGTTGGATTTTAGCGATGCTAGGAGCATCAACTTTGGCATTGCGAACCCATTTATTGAGATAGGCAAATACATATAGCGGACTGGTTTCAAAGTCTTTTGCTAGTTCTGTTAATCGCCCCCAATTCGCATCGTAACCTCCTTTACTTTGTTTAGCATTAACATCAAGATGGATCGCATAGGCAGCTGTGAGCTTATTCAGGGGCGCAGGATGCTCTCCACCAGTGGGATCTCGCCAACCGTCTAGAATGTAATCTAAACGGAAGCGATCGCCGCCAGTGAGAACTCGAAAGGCATGGGGAGCGCTATCGAGAAATACGGTTTCTTCAAACTCTGTACCATCGATAAATGGCGGCACTGGGGATTCAGAAACAACGGTTTTCACATCCAGAATCATCGGAAAAGCTAAGGCTAACCAACTCGGCATTACCCATGACTCCGTATCGGTAGCATCTCGACTTGGTGGCATTGCCATAAAATAGAAGGTCATGGGCTGATCTTCGGGATATTTCATTTTAAAGGTGTGATCTTTGCGATCGCCTATTTCATCTAGCAAAAAAGTATCTGCACTTTGATAATTTGCTGAGCTAAAATCAGCCTGTAAATCTTTGGACACAAAATGATTGCGAAGACTGGTATCAAAACGGGTTTGGGCAATATTCATATAAGCCTTTTGCAGGAACTTATTCGTTTCAGGTGTGAAGTAATAAGTTGGATAGAAATAGAGATAGCGATATTTCCCATCTTCAAAGGACTTACCGACTGCTTGAGTTTGATTCATCAAGATTTGCCGCAACATAATCTCGATTCCTGCAATGCTAGAAATATTCCGCTTGGCATTCGAGCCGCCCAGCATTTGTTTATTTGTATAGACTTGCGGTGTAAATAGCACCGATGATTCCATTTGCTCTGTCACCGTATAGGGTGAATGGGAAATCGAGCAGATCGCTTGTTTACCTCGTCCAGATTTTTTGGCTGCGTTGTAAAAATCTAGCTCTTTTAGGAAGATATCAACTTGGTCAACATTGGCTTCAACCTCTTGACTAGGAAGCATCACCACGCGATCGCACCAATCTTTTAAATCTTGCCAAGGGTCAGGCAATTGATACTGTTCACGAATTGGCTTAGTTAATTCGATGAAATAATTAACCAACTTATAACCAATATCCCGCACATCTAACGAGCCTAAACCTGCGTCAGATTCTAAATATTTGGCGGCGATGTAGTACCACTCATAGGCAATACCGCCCGTATTTTTCAGTTCTTGAAGCTCAACAACTTGCGATCGGCAATCCTCTAAACCTAGAAACTCAAGAGAAGCCAGAGTGAGATTTAATTCACGGGGCGCGGGTAATTTCTTATCAAGTTTTCGCAAGTCTTTAACTTTGACTAGATAATCTTCCCAAAGTTGTTTAACAACTAAAGCGCCAAGTTCCGCAAGATGATCGATACGCGGATCTTCTTTAAAATCAAATTTCAGATCTTCTGATAGAAATCCTTTGCGCTGAAATGTGGCGAGATTACTAGCTTTGTCAGGGGCTTTGCTAGTTTTAATTTTGTTAATCACTACATCAACTGAGAAACGCAAAAACTCTTCAAAATCAAAAAATAGATTGTAATAGTCAGCAAACTTCATGCCCACATTGCCACGACTAAAGCCAACTTGCCGATCGCGCAATTGGTCAGCACAAAGTTTTTTGATTTTCGCCACCACGCGATCGCTTAATCCTTCGACTTGGACTAGTGGCGCATCTCGCAAAGTGAGATAGATTACACCCGTCGGCAAGTACAAAAGCGGCTCATAGTATTGATTTTCTTTTGTATTGAGATCAACATGAGCATCCATCAAAGCGTTATTAGCAACGTTTGTAAGTACACCACGATTCTCAGAAATACTGTGATAGGTAAATCGCAACTGTCCATCACTAAGCTGGTGCATTAGCTCCTTAAACTTAGTTTTGATAGCATCTTGAGGATGTTTCACAATTGAAGCCAAAGAATCAGCTAAACAGGTGAGATCGGTGAGACAGCGTAATGTGCGATCGTCTAGCCTGAGATTGCTTAATCCAAAATCCGAGAAATTCCAGTTTGTATCCCATCGACATTGTGCGTTGTAAGCAATACAAAGCAAATCGTCTATATATTCTTTCCACTGCTCAGAATCATTGCTAATAAATTGATTCAGACCTAAAGCAACTACGAATATAGAAATGATTTCACGATGTTCATCTAAAGAGAGTTTGCGAATATCTTGATCGCGCTTAGATGATTTATATTTCTCTGGCATTTCAGAAAATAGCTCGTAATTGAACTTTTCAAAGTCATGCAAAATAAATCCTGCAATTACCAGCCTGCGTTCAAGTTCTCTAATTTTTCTGCGAACAGTTGTATTAAGTTTCTCTAATCTCTGTTCAATCAAATTTGCGGGGAATAGACCATTTAATAAATGTGTGCCAAGTGACTGATCGGCAGCATTGTCCCGCCGAACTTTCGCTTTGCCATCTGCCTCATTTTGGCGATCGAGTTCATCAAAAAACTTACCGCCTTTAGCAGTCACGCCAACCACAACAGGCAAAAGCTTAGGCAATACATATTCTGCAAAATCTGCCATCACTGGATCGTTAGGATTTTGAGCAGCGATCACCTCTCGCATGAGTTTTAATGTCAGCAGTTCTTGCTTTGTCGCAATCATGCGATCGCTTTTCTCATCAAAATCCTCATCTGTATCAATCTCATCCAAATCCATCTCTGGATAGTCTTCATCGTCTTGAGAATCATTCGATAAGTTAGTTGATTCTGAGATAGAAATACTATTAAAGATTGATAACTGGTTCTCGTCTTCACTCAATTTTTTTTGTTTAGTCACAATTTTAATTTAATAAACCTAAATGATTGGAATCTGATATTGATATATGTTTTAGATTGACTCTTCAGGATTTTCATCTAGCGATTCAAGAAATGTTGAAACCTGTCTTGCATAAATTGGATATTTCTCTAGAATATCTGCAATTTATGCAAATACCTCTTCAGGCGAAATGTCATCATATCTGTGAGCTAGAGCATTGCGAGTATCTATTGATTGCTTGATTACTTCTGCTAATGATTCAGTAATAATGCCAAGATTGCCAATTTCCACAAAAGTTTTATAGCTTGATAATGAACTAGGATTTACTCCTTTTTTCTTGAGCAAATATCTGTTGATATCAATGGCTGCTTGGACGATGAGTTCCATAATTCTTTCTATTGTGAATTGCCTATACCGTTCAGACAAAAACTCTTCCAGTGAAAGCATTTCAAAGCTTTTCAGATCATTAATATAATCTAAAATTTCATCAAGTTTACGACGAACTACTTCGGGATTAATCTCTTTCATACGCCTAACATCTGCAATTTACGTTCAAGACTTTGACGCTGTTCCTGACGCATTTTTTTTGTCTGCTCATGACTCATCAAACTTCTCTTGAGAAACTCATCATATTCACCCGATCGCTTTTCATACAGAAGCTTGCCATCACAAGCAATTACATGAGCCAGTATCTCTGAGCATCGATTAAGATCGACAAGATCGACTGCTTCGTTAGGAAGTTCAAATATATTCTCAAAGATTGAATATAGACCAAACCAAGAGCCTCCTTTTGTTTTCCAATCTTGATAAATCTCTCGGTCATAGATCAAAGCAAAGTCATAATCACTATCCTCGTGATTTTGTTCTGTTGATCTAGATCCAAAGAGAATTAGAAGTTTCAAAAATGGAATCTCCTGAACTAAATTTGGCACAAGTTGTTTTAATTCAGATAGCGGTCGATTAGGTGTATTAATGATTTCACTCATAAATTTATCTCCTTGCCAGTGATATGAGAATCTCACTAGCTATTTGCTGTTTTAAATTATGGATTTGAAGTTGTTCATTAACAATCACTGCTTGAGGTAAGCGAAATAAGCAATATCGCTAAAGATCACTTAGAAATTACAGTTAGCGTCACCATCTGAAGAATAGGGATTAACCATGAACTCAAGTTCTTGATTTCTGCTACAAACATCAACATAATCATTGACTACCCGATTAGTTGTACTAACCAACAAACTAATTTGGCGCTCGTAATCTTGAAACTTTCGTTCAACCTTTTGCTCTAATTCTTGCAATCGATTTTCTAGTTGCTCAAATTTTGGATCAGACTGTCTTTGATCAGTTGTTAACAGGTCAAAAAAGCTCTCAATACCTTGCTGGCGGAGATCTCGGGACGTTTGCGGGTTGATCATTGTAAATAACCTTGTGCGCTGATGAGTACCAAGATAACACAAACGTTAAATACATATACTGTAACCAGAGAATTATTTTTTGTCTAAAATGATGTAATCTTGAGATGAGAGTCATGCTACTTAAACCCGAATTCCGGGATTGAAAAACAGTATATGTATTTATTCTGACTCTTAATCCTATTTGGATTATCCGTGAAACCCTTTCAGGGCTTGTATCTAAGCGATCCATATTTCGCCTCCTTTTTTGTTTTTAAAGGTGTAAGCCAATGTGTCAAGTAACAAAGCTGATTGCCCAAAAGCGATCGCATAACTTGGCACAGGATCGAGGAGAGTTTGCTGGTCACAAATCCCATATATCTGAAAGTGCATCGGCAATAGTAACCTTGCTTTTATTTCAGAAACTGGATGATTGAGGACATAAGCAACGATCGCTTGTTTTTTCAAACGTTCATTAACTTTGTCAATCCATCGGTTATCTGGTTGCCAGACCCCAATCCCTGAAAGGACTTGCACTTTCCAACTATCAGCAACCTCTTTAAGGTCGCCGTTATACGCAAATTTCCAGTTAGAGCGCTCCTCCCTGTAACTCAACAACTTCATAAAGCCCATACAATACTCAAAGCGATTTTTAGGGATTGGTTGACCTGTTCGCTCTGATGTTTCCTTGAGCAGACGCATAAATCCCGCCTCGGTCATTGGCTCCACCTCTAAATTACTGAGGATGCCTGACAAATCGTATGTCTTAAAGCGATCGCCTTCATTCGGCTCCGTCATATCATATAGCCCACATTGCAACGGACTCGAACCCCGAAAACTACTAGCATCCTCAGCGATCGGATTGCCATTGTCTTTCTTAAATTTCTCTTGCCATTCCAATTGACAAGCTTTCACCTTACCTGCAACCTTACCCAAACTCACACCAAATACTTGCTCACAATCAGCGCGAAATTGGTCACGACTAGCAGCATATTGTTGCGCAATCGTCTTATGTCCCAGCTTGCGATACAAATCAAAAGACTGTAAAGCACCCCATCGACTGTAATAATTTTTAAAATCGTTGATTTTGCGATAAGTCATGTAAATGTTGGCACTCAAAAAGGCGCGATCGTAAATTCCATTTGTCGTAAATGGCGAATCTGCTTTCTCAAATAAACGCTCGATTAAATAATTAGGTGCAAGGGTGTAGGCAACAAACTGAGTAAACTTTATTTCCTGTCCATCAGCATTTACATAACCCTGATGTCTTCCTAATCTGCCTAAACGCTGAATAAAACTACCCGAATCCGCAGACTCGAAAATCAAAAAATTAATCTTGAAGTCCACACCCACATCAATCGTGCTAGTTCCTAAAACTAAATCACAGGCAAGCGATCGCTCTTTAACGGTTTTGCTAGATAAACCCGTATTTTCGCCAACCGTTAACCCATGCTTTTGAAAGACTTCCGCAAACAAAGGCGTTAGCCTTTTTACCGAGGCGATCGAATTAAGAATAATCGCGCCTTTTGTCCCACGATGTTCTAAAAAATGCTGCAAAATTAGGGTTAGATTATCTTTGAGCCAAGTTTCAGATGCTTTATTTGCCGACTCTAATGCCACAAAGTGCAAAGTAATTGCTCTCGTTACCAGTCGCCATTGATCCTTTTCTAGTTCTTGAAATCGCCCTTCAGTATCAGGAAATTGATACTTATTTGAAGCTTTAGGATCGATTAATTTATAGCGCAATTTTGCCTTGTCTAGTCTTTCGATTAAATCTTTATCGGGTGTTGCAGAAAGAAACAAGAATTTCTTTTCTTTCTTATTAGTTCGCTTGATTAATAAAATTGTATTGAGAACACTCGCTATCTGAGGAGCGCTGAATATATGAAATTCATCAAAAATAAATAGATTAAAATCCTTATCAATTCTGCCCCAAAGCTTGTCAGGACTATCTTTGGGCATTAGATAAGCGCCACGATGTAAATAATGAAAGATATCAGGATTGGTAATTAAGATTTCGCGTTGACTTCCATGAGTAGCGATCGCTGCCGACTTTTTAATACCTTCATTCTCTGCATATAACTCTAATTCAGCACTATTTAATCTTGCAATTCGAGGCTCATTTCTAGTCTGAAAATCTTCCACATATTTACGGATTTGATTTTCTTGATCGCGGGCAAGTTCATTAGTTGGATAGAGTGCGATCGCCTCAGTATTGCCTTGTAAGACTCCTAAATAAGCCGCTAAGCTTTTACCATCGCCAGTCATCGCTGTATTAAATACCACATCAATATCTGGATCTTGCAAAGCTTTAAAAGTTTCTAACTGATGCCAAGCCAAGCGCCAACCGTCAGGAATTTCAATCCCTTTTGGGGTTTCTACAGTCTCAGAATAAACAGGCTTGAGAACTATTTTGTATTCCGTCATAACCTCACATCCTCATAAATATCGGAAAGCGCGATCGCTAAATCAATCGACTGCAAATGCAAACTGTCACCGACACCCAAACATGACATCAACCGAACACTAAGACTGAGAAACCTCAGACTGATTTAAACTATCCGCCACTGCCATAACCCTTGTTGCAAATTGCTGATACAACTCTGGCGAACCCTTCAGAAACAGCACAATCGTATAGCGCAAACTATAAATAGCCATATATCTTTGCTTATTCAAAATTGACAGGACTACAGATGCAACCCCAGCCAATAAAAGCACAAAGGCAAACATCGGTGAATTTCCATTCGAGAAAGTCGCAATCCATCCAATTAGACCAACTACAGCCAAACCAATCCTGATCGCCATTAGCAGATATATCGGCGCAGTATGAATCTCAACACTATCGATATTCTGAATTCTGGTCCGCGAATCCTTCTTTTCTAATCCACTCTTAACCGTAGCATTCAAATTATTGCCATCAATTTTGACAGAGATAACTCCATTACTAGGAATAATCACCCCATTCCAAACCTGAGCGCAGGAACCAGTAATTTCTGCTGATTTCAATCTACTTGTCATTTTATTTGTGATTATTTGTGAGCAAAAACTTTAATGATTAATTTTTAGAGACTTAGCTATGCTAAATTTATTTACGAATAGCCATAAATTTATTAGATATACTTTATCAATCAAATTTTGTCCGTAAATTTCTATAAACAGATAATTGCACGGAAAATCAAATTATACAAGAGTTATACCGACTAAAGTATACGGACACTTTATTTAAAAAATCACGCCTAACTGATGTTAATGTGGTTAGAATATTCGAAGATATAAATTTGGGGGGATAACAAGATGAATTTTAGTAGCTGTGAACATACAAAATATGTGTGGGAGGAGATTTCAAAGGGACTACGCGATCGCCAAAAGCCTCAAGGCTCAAGATTTTTAGGAAATAACAACTTGTCTAAAAAGTCGGTTAATGACATCCTTGATGCCTTGGCAACCAATTTTTCAGACTTAGGCACAGTATCAACTGACAGATTAAATGCAAAGTGGGGCGATCTTCAAAATCGTAACTGGGTAAAGATTATTACCTTCGTATTATCAGAATATGCCTATTACAACGACTCAGAAGGTGGCTTTTGGGAAAGTCTTTTTGTGAGGCTAGTAGACAGTCAAAGGGTTATTGACGGATAGAGACGAAGCAATTTAATGCGAGCATCAGCAGTAGTAAATTGCCAGTTAACTTTACACGAGAGAGAATTCCTGC
>NZ_NDHW01000235.1 GCF_002251945.1 Pseudanabaena sp. SR411 | reverse complement strand
CAATTGACTGTAAATCATCAGAATCACTGACAAAGTTAGCAATGCAGTCATACTCCTTGAGTAAAGTTGCCACGCGCAAAGGTTGAGCCGAAATCAGCGTGACTTGATATTCCGATTTGAGATATTCATGAATCAGCGCTGCAATCTGGTCAAACTGATGGGGAACTATGGGAATAGAGGCACTGGCAAAATCAAAAATATTGGCTTTGGGTTTAAGCGATCGCTCGGTAAGCTGAAGCATTTGAAACTTCTTCGCCTCAGTCATGCACTTAGCAAAGTCCCAATGCAGTTTCGGTGTATCTGCTTGAGGATCTTGATTTTGATAAAGTTCTTCCGCAGCTTCGTACCAGAGATCGCCATAGCTCTGGCATTGTTCGGGTTCATCAATAGCGATAATAAAGTTCTTGGGTAAGTAATGCAGTAATGTAGCTTTGTGAGAAGTAACAAACTCATGCAAATCGACAGGGGCGATCGCGATGCTGGATAGGTCAGTGAAGCTTTTGGGATTAGTGGGGTCAAACTCTCTGATTTTCTCGACAGTGCCGCGATTGCAGCTTAGGCGAACGGGTAGATTTCGATTAATTGGAAACACTTCAAAACTAAATCCTTTGCGGCTCCATTGTTTTGATTCTTTAACTTCTTTAACTTCTTCATATCCTAATCTTGCCAAAGAAGAAGCTAGTAATTTAACCGATTGCGAATCGCCGATATTGAGATAGATGTTATGTTTTTGGAAGACTTGAGTTGATGGTAGATGGGGCTGTAGTGAGTTAATGGTGGTAGCGATCGCTAAGTTATGCTGTGGTTTGGCAAGCAATTCCGCTAATATCTCAATCCTTGTCCAAGCTGTTTCYAAATCGATTTGGGCTGATTCGTAGGGAAATGTATCAAGGGGTKGATATAGATAGACGCGCCATGACATKGACTGGAGTTGYAAAGCCCATCGGGTTGCTTCTTCGACGGTGGCGGTGACGATGAGTAATGGTTTGGTTTGTTGTTGACATAGGTGGGTGCTAATCAGTCCTTTGCCTAAGCGGGATAGTCCTGATAGGGATATGCTTTTGGCTGTTTTCAGTTTCTCGCCTATTTTTGTGGCGATTTGCGATCGGGCTATGTTCTCTAGGACTGCTGTGAAGGTCATGGGTATAGTCATGAATAGACTAATTCAGGTTCATTAATAAGGCGTAATAACTTGACAGGTTCGATTGTTTCCATAGCGAAGGTATTGCCTTTTTTATCGGTAAAGTCGATTAGGAATGCTTTGTTGTCAAAGGACATTAAAACTGTTCCCATTTGTCCTCGTCGCAGGAGAATTTGCTGATGAGTGACTTTATGCGTAGCAATCGCATCTTCGGTTAAAGCAACAAGGTCATATTCTTGGATTTCGTTCATAGTTGTTTTTCTAATCAATAGGGTAATTTCATTGGTTATGATTTGAAAATTGTGGGTTGTGCTTATTGTAGCAAGGTTGTTATAGGCGATCGCCAAATCTATATTTGACTTATTATATAAAATTTTATATAATTTGCTAGTATTTTAGATATATGTAAAAAAATATGTCAATCAAGTTTTACGAAAGTCCGTTTCATGCGATCGAGGAGCTTGAAGTCGCTAGTAAGTCGGTTTTGAAGGCTGACTTGACGATTATGATTCGAGACATAATTGAGAATAGAGGTTGGACACAAAAGGAAGCGGCTGAAAGGTTGGCAGTTACTCAGCCTCGTGTGTCGGACATTGTGAATGGAAAAATTGATAAATTTACTTTGGATATGCTGTTTTCAATGTTAGATAAGCTCGGATTTAGGACTGAGTTTACTTGTAGCAGTTTAGAAAGTGCTTCTATTAAAATCCAAACAAGGGATTTAGCTAAAGCCGCTTAGTTATTTTTGCCTTTTCATTTTTTCGATTTCAGCTTTTAGTTCCTTGTATCTTTTCTCGATAGTTTTCATGGCTTGTCGATCTACACCGTTTGTTGTCTTCTCAAATGAGTGTAAGACGACAACAGTATCTAGAAATTTTGCTATGTAGACACATCTGAAGGCTGGGCTACCATTGATTTTAAGTTCGATGACACCAGCGCCAATTCCTTCAAGAGTTTGGATTGGTAAGAATGGCTTTTTGTCGTCTTGGACTGCTCTTAGGCTAGTTCCAAATTGTTGTTGAATCTCTTTTGAAAAGTCTTTGTATTCTCTTTCGGCAGCATCGTTAACGAAAGCAAATTTTTTCATGTTGGTTATACTGATTGAATCTAGTGGACAAATTCCACAAAAAGAGAAAGGCAAGAAAAATTACACTGGATGCGATGATTTCCTTGCCTTTGATTAGTTGACTGTTGCAAACATTTTACTGGTCACCATCTTCAGGATATTCATTAAGCAGTTTGAGTGTATCCATTCCTGCGAGTCTTGCTAGAGTTTCTTGCAATTTTGTATCAATCGGTTTTACCGAAGATGCAAGAGTTTCAGCTCGTTTTCTGAGATCTGCATCAGTTTCAAAGATAATTTCAGTGCTTCTATCATAATTCTCATAAGCTAAAGATATAAATCTGCCACGCTCTAACTCAGGTAATGATTGTGAGGTCATCAAGTGTCTGCTCAAATTGGTCAAAACTTCATCCTTTAGGCGTACAAATTCTTGGGGAGTAGATTTTTGCCAATCCATGATCAGTAAGCTCAATTTGGCATTAGTAGTTTGTGCCAAAAGTTTTAGCTCAACATCAGTTCGCACAACATCTTGGACAATATTCATCATACCTTGAAGGATTTTCAAGTTTGCTTCTCTTGTCTTGATGTCAAGATTGACTTCAAGTTCTAGAGTTTTCCTTGCTTCTTCAGCTTTAATTTGTAATTCTTCAAGAGCTAGTTTCTTTTCTTGACGAGCCATGTGACCGCGTATCAAGTCGCCCAACAATCCAAAACCTGAATTGACGACGTTGCCAACAGAATCAATTAGTTGACCGACAACTGGAATTGGTAAAGCCATGATATTTCTCCTTAGCTAATAGAATTGGTTTGAAGGTTTTCTGTGAACTTGTAAAGCTCAATGAGTGAGGCAATCATTTGTCTACTCGACTCTAGATCTATATCCAAAGTCTCAAGATCTTGGAGACACTCTTTTCCAATATCTTTTCTGTCCTGAATAGCTTGTTGAAGGTTCTGTTCAATTCTATTGATGCGCTCATCAATAGCAGTAAAAATTTTTACTGCTAGATCTTTGCTCTGACTTGAGACAATCTTTGATGTTTTCGCATTGCACTTGGTTAGAGTTTCTCTAATATTACTGTTTGTCAATCGTTCTAGAACATTAGGTTGTAATTCTACAAAACAACTGATTGGATTCCGTTTGTCGTTAGTCTCTTGTTCTCCGAATTTGTATATTTCATCATTGACTAGATCTCTAATCGAAATTAAAGCAGGTCTAGAAATCATTTCAACGTTGATAGATGAGTAACTGAGTTCAGATACATTTATATCGTCATTCAATTCCTTGTTGATTCTAATCAGCAAAGCTTCTGCTTTCAGGTAAGTCTGACTATAAATCTCTGACTGTCTGGATTGGCAAAAGTCTTTCAAGTTTGATTCAAAGACAGGATAAGCAGATTGAAAAGCAGCATTGAATGTCTCAGCATACGCTTCAATTGCTTTATCAATTTTACCTTTATCCTGATTTGATACTGAGCCTAAATTCTTCACTAAATCAATACATGATTGAAGCTTTTGAATCTGGTCTTTAGTAAGTCCTTGAAACTTTGATTTCTTGAATTTACCAGCAAACATTGACGAAACAAGCGATTTTAAATCATTGACAAACTGAGTGTACTGTGTATCAATCTCTGACAATAAAGATTGTGTGGCTGACTCTAATGAATCAGCTATAAGCTTTTTTTCTGCGGCTACACCTTCAAGAGATTGACTAAATTTGTCAGCTATCTGCTTGAGTTCATTTAGTCTCAGCCGATAAATGCTAATCTTCTGTTGAGTATCTTGTTCATGGGATTGAGCAAAACTTAAAGCACGGGTTAGAGAATCTCTGATCAATTCCTGCGTCTTGTTATTATTGACTAGATAGTTAGCCAAAGTCTCTTCTAAGGTTTCGATATTTGACATTTTCAAAACAGATTCTTTGGCTGTGGAAAATTGTTCGGGCGAAGCAGTCATAAAGTCATCTTCTAAAAACCTCACTGCATAGCTATTAAAAGCGCCTTTTTGTTGTTGTTTTAGTAAACCTTCTTGATGCATTCGGTAGAGTAATGCAGGTAATGCAGCTACACCAATTACCCTGTTTTCTGGCAAATCAAAGCCATAGTCATTATTTAATGTTTTATGAATTGACGCGATCACATCTTCCAATCTACCGCTATTACCATCATCCTGATCGATCTTGTTGACCGCAAAGAAAAGTTTGTCATAGAAACGAGAATTATACTGCCTCTGTCGGCGCATTTCTTCTAGCAATACAGCATCACTTTCGGTAAAAGGGGTAGTAAAGTTAATTACATAAACTACAGCATTTGCTTTGTCGATAAAGTCAAAGGTGATGCGCTTGTGATCCGCGTGACGAGCAGAATTTGTTCCAGGGGTATCAACAAACTGAATACCCTCTAAACGTACTTGTTTAGTTAGATGCTTAACAGGAGCGTGAATATTTAATTCTTTGACAGCATCGTTGTTAATAAAACTACCCAATTCAACCTGACTAAGATCGGTAAGGCTAAATGAGGAATAGCCCTTATTTAAAGTCAGTCTTGCTTGGTTAGCATGAATGTCATTTGTATCACTCACAGGGTAAAAGGCAGATTCAACAAAATCAACTGGACTGTCAAATTGTAGTGACTTCTCCTCAGAATACACATCAGCTTTTCCAATCCATCCATTTCTCAAATACTTATTGAGATACTTTTGTAAATCTTGAGGATCTTTATAGGAAAGAACGATGACTCGTTGATCGCCCTTTTTAGAGACTTCAACCTGTGCAGCCACATCTCCTTCACGATCATTGATGAAAGTCAGTCTACCTGTTGTTGGCTTTGCCATTGAAGGTAAGATGTCATTACCCAACATTGCATTAATCAGCGTTGACTTACCAGCGCTAAAAGTAGCCACGAAAGCAATTTGGTAAGTGTTGTCCCTGAGCTTAGTGACTTCCTTAGAAATATCTTCAGCCTCTTTAGTTCTTCCTTTCTCATTCAAATATTTCTGCAATGCCTCCAACTGCGCGATCGCCTGTTGTCTGACTTCATCTAAATTAGTCGCTGTATTCATCTTAGGCTCCATGATTGATTTACCGATAAACTCGCTCTGTTGTTGACGCATTAAGCGATCTGCATAGCTTGCTACAAGATGATTACTCATCCTGATTTCACTCTTTCGATAAGCTAGAAGTCGATCAAATTGATCCAACTTATCTAAAATCTTTTTGCGCTTGCGCCGCGTATCATCTAAGGCTTTACGATAGATTTTGAGTTGCTTGTCGTCATAGTCATTTAGCTCTCGAAGAGAATGCTCTGGAATTACAAGCTTAATTGCTGCAAATCGAATGCTAGGATGACTTTCTACATATTCTAGTAACTCATCTTCAGTCTTTTTCTCAAAAACTTCTAGATGATTGCTGATCACTCGTACAGTCTTAGACTCAACATTACCAATATCCTGCTGTTCCTGAAGAACTGAAGCAAGTCCTTGAGTATCAGTAAAAAAGGATCTGTATTTTCTACGCTCATCCTTTAAGATATCAAAAAGTGATGTAAATACATTTGGGCTATCTACAGCAATCCCGTTCTTAGATGATTCTTCGATAATATCAATCAGAGTCCAGCTTTTACCAAGACATTGATCATGGCAAGCTTTTGCTAATCCTAAGTAGTTAGGTATTACTTCAGGATGAATATTACGCGATCTCAAACTACTTCTGATATCGTGCATAACCCATAGAAAGTTTTCCCGTTCTGACAGTAGTCCTTGTTGAATACTGGCGAAATAGACAGAATACTCAGACGAATCAGCCATAGGAGTATCTCCAAAAATGATAGAGATAGGTGAAATTTGTTCGTTGGTATTAGGCAGAAAATGAATCTGAAGTGCATAACCTACACCCGATGCGATTTTTGCCAACGTCTCAATTTTTGGGAATTGTTTACCTGATTCTATTCGCGCAAGTTGAGATTGATTCATACCAATGCGCTCCGCAAATTCTCTTTGCGTAAGCCCACTAGCAGCCCTCAACTTAGCGACTATGCCAGTTGCATCAACTTCAAAGTTAAGATTTTCAAATGTCATGGTGAGTCAACCTCATACAAGTTGTAAGATTACTGTATAGATTGACTAAACTTCATTTCAACTTGATAACAGAAATGTTATATCAACCAATCTATATTTGTCAATACCCCTTGCAAAATATTTTTACATCACTTTTTATTCGTTAGAGAGTATATGGCTATAACAAAAAAGTTATCTAGTGTTTTATCAATAAAACAAAAAATTGGAACTGAGCATCCCTATGGTTGGCTTGGAGCATTTGACGTAGACGAATTGAATGAATTTATTAACGAAGTGATAGCAGCCTATCGATCAGTTGCCTTACAAGAACCAAAAAATTACGAAAAAGCATGGAATGAATTAGAAGCAATTATCCATGAATGGTATGAGAGCGCCTTAGCGATAGCTAATCCAGAATTAGAAGTAGCCTTTACTCAAATCAAGCAATGAAACAATCTTTATTAAACTACAAGTATAAAAATGACATTCTCTTATAACATCGATTGGCAACATGAGGAGCATAAAGTACAGTACAGTTTCACGAAAGAACAACTTGCTCTCATTGCCACCTATGAAGCACCTTTAAAAATAAAACTAGCGGAAGAACAGGCTGCAAAATACAGAGAAGATCCTGATAGGTACTGCTCTCTATCCTCAACAGCATCTATGGTAGCTCAAGGTAAGTACGAACCTTATACAGGAGCGATCGGAGAAGTATCAACATTTCTTTTCTATCTTACAAGTGATGATGAATATATCGTGAAATATCAGTATGCTAATTATGAACCTATCTGCTTGACAGCTTTAGATTCACCTACGACTTCTCGTTTATATAAGGTTATACCTACAAGTTTGGGTTATCTTGTCTCCTATTCACTAGATGGCGAGATAGTTTGTGAAATATTTGATGATTTATGAGAACTTGAAAGTTAATAGAGATCCCACTTACTATGAGAAATGATCGATCAGAAACTTGCAAATAAGCTTGCTTATCAAGACAACTTTTTAGGACTAGGCTTAGCCACTTTACTAGCCTGTTTAGGTTTCCCCTGAGTAGCTTTCTTCCCTTTCGCAGTTGCAACCTTACCCAAATTCGGCTTAGCCGCCTCATCCAAATCGCCAAACTTCTTCGACCACCACTTAGACTGAGAAGACCAGAAAAAGACCACATCTGCATGATCCTTGCGTTGACGTGCCTGAACATCCGCACACTTCAACATCACCTTATCCACACCATCCTTCGCATAGGGAAACTTAGCCAAAGGCTTACCACAGACAGGACAAGCAAAACCAGTAACCTCTGCCGACACTGCATTCTCACCCTTCGGTTGAGGAATCTCCCACTGATTACGGCGATCGCTCCAGAACATTACCAGATTCTCACAGCCATGCTCACACTTAAGAAAATGCCCACCACTCACTTTCTTAGAAGGAATCTTACTGAGAGGATGACTACAAGTAGGACAAGCCACATCCGAAAGCTCATTTTTGCGATTACTTGGTTGTAAATCCGCGCCCAGATTCGTATAAGCCCGCGCCAACATCGGCTGAAAATAGGACTGATGCCAACCAATCAAATAGCTTTGCCACTCCAACTTACCCACCGAGATTTCATCCAAAGTCGTCTCCATCCCTGCGGTAAAATCGGCTCTGAGCAAATCGGGAAAAGTTTTGTGCAATACATCATCCGTAGACATTCCCAAAGCCGAAGGTTCAAGAACCTTACCCTTGAGTAACACATAGGTGCGCTCCTTCAGCGTCTTGACGATCGCCGCAAACGTACTCGGTCTACCCACMCCCTGACGCTCTAGCACCTGTACCAACTTC